>JAIELS010000006.1 GCA_019752795.1 Sphingobacteriaceae bacterium | reverse complement strand
ATACCCAAGAAAGTAAAGCCGATTTAAAAATAACTAAGACAGATAGTAAACTAATTTATATTCCAGGTACAACTAATACATATACTATAGTTGTCACCAATACAGGTCCTAGTAATGTAATTGGAGCTACAGTAGAAGACGTTCTTCCATTTAATTCTACTGGTTTAGTTACTAAAACTTATGCTGGGGGTGCAAGTACCACTTTATCAACTTCTACGGCTATTCAACTAAAAGAGACAGTAAACATGCCTGCAGGTAGTGTCATTACTTATAGTTATATAGTTAATGTTCCAAGTGATCAACTCGGTACTTACACTAATACTGCAAAAATTACAGCACCAGTAGGGGTAATTGATACCGATTTAACTAATAATTCCGCTACTGATGCAGATATACAAACAAGCGTTGTAGATTTAAGAATTACCAAAACTGATGGGAAAAATACCTATACTCCTGGTGAAAGTAATACTTATACTATTGTTGTAAATAATGATGGCCCGAGCGATGTTTTAGAAGCTAAAATCGTTGATGAACTTCCTGCTGGATTTACTGGAACCTTGAGCGCTGTTTACACCGGTGGTGCATCAGGTAAAATAACAGGTATTGGTGTACCATCAACAGGTATTAATGAATTGGTTGATATGCCAATAAATTCTACTATTACTTACACCTTTGTAGTAAATGTGCCAAGTAATTATACTGGAAACTTTATAAATAAAGTAAAAATCATATCGCCAGAAGGTATAACAGATAACGATCTTAATAATAATGAAGCAACAGATATCGACACTCAAGATAGTAAAGCTGATTTAGAAATTGTTAAAGTAGCATCTAGTATTAGACCTTCATTTAATACTAATGTTGAGTTTACTTTAACAGCAACGAATAAAGGTCCGAGTGATGCTTCTGGAGTAATCGTTACAGATTTACTTAAAGCAGGTTTTACTTTTGTAAGCGCTACACCTTCAACTGGTAGTTATGATAACGCTACAGGAAAATGGATAATTGGAAATCTAACTTATAACAAAACAGCAACTTTAAAAATAGTTGCACTCGTTAAATTAGCAGGACCATATGATAATACTGCTGTAATTAGTGGGAACGAAAAAGATCCTGTATTAACTAATAATACTTCAACAGTTGTATTAATTCCTCAAAATACACCAAATGCAAATGATGATCAAATAAAGACGTGTGATGCTAGTCCTGTAATAATTGACATTTTAGCCAATGATTTGAAATCTAATTTTGATATTGATCCAACAACAGTAATCATTGTAAAACAACCAAGTAATGGTAAAGTTAAAATTGATCCAGTAACTGGAAAAGCTACTTATACTCCTAACTCTGGTTATATTGGCAGCGATGAATTTACATATACAGTTAGTGATAAAAATGGCGGAACTTCAAATGCTGCTGTTGTAAAAATTAATGTTAACCAATCAATTATTGCTGTTAATGATAATGTAACAACAGATCCAAATAGTGCCGTAACAATTGACTTATTAATTAACGACATTAAAGGTTCTTCTGAAATTGTACCAGGTTCATTGGTAATAACACAACAACCTGCTAATGGGGTTCTTACCATAAATTCAGCTACTGGAAAAGTTATTTATACACCTAATACTGGTTATGTGGGTACTGACAGTTTTAAATACACTGTAAAAGATGTAAATGGCTGTACTTCTAATGTTGCTAGTGTTACAATAAAAATGAATGATTTACCTAAAATTGGTTTAAGTAAAGCTGTAATGTCTGCAGTTAAACTTCCAAATGGTTCATATAACATAACTTATCATTTTGTACTCGGTAATTATGGAACAGGTGTACTTAATAATTTGAGTATTAAGGATGATTTAACCAAAACTTTTAAGGGTGATATTTTTAGTGTGAAAAGCATTACATCTTTAGGTACTTTAAAAGTAAATAATCAATATAATGGTAATTCAGTTATAGAAATGCTTGGAACTGGGAATACTTTAGCTGTTGGAGAAACTCAACGTATTGAGATGGTAGTTAATATTATTCCAGGACAAGATAAAGTAACTTATAATAATAGTGCAACTGCAGAAGGTAGTTCAATTACTGGATTAAAAACTACTGATGAATCAACTGATGGTCTAAAACCTGATAATGGTGGAGATGTATCTCCAAAAACACCAACACCAGTTGATTTAACAAGACCATTAGAGTTCATTCCTGAAGGTTTCTCACCAAATAGAGATGGAACAAACGACACCTTTGTAATCTCAAATTCAGGCAATAAGCGTATTAATCTAGAAATTTATAATCGTTGGGGAAATATTGTTTATAAGAACACTGATTATAAAAATGATTGGGCTGGACAAAGTAACCAAGGTATTAGAGTAGGTAATGACCTACCAGAGGGTACTTATTTCTATGTCATTGTTTTAGATGGAAAAGATAAATATGTTGGTTCTATTACATTAAAAAGATAATTATGAAAAAATATATAATAATAATTTCAGTACTGGTCTCTTTATTTACCAATAAGTTACAAGCGCAACAAGAGGCAATGTATTCACAATACATGTTTAATACTTTAGCAATTAATCCTGCTTATGCAGGAAGTAGAAACGTAACTTCTGCTACCGCTTTGTATCGCAATCAATGGGTTGGGATACAGGGCGCACCAGAAACCTTAACATTAAGTATCGATGCACCAATTAATAGTAAAAAAGTCGGTTTAGGTTTACAGGTGTTTAATGATAGAATCGGTGTAACTAGTACAACAGGTGCATTTGGTAGTTATGCTTATCGTCTTCGTTTAAATAAAGGTACTTTAGCTTTTGGTTTACAAGCAGGAGCCAGTCAGTATAGAGCAGACTTCCAATCGGTTTCATTAAATACATTTCCATCAAATGATGTAGCTTTTAGCGAAAACATTAATAAAGTACTTGTTAATTTTGGCGCTGGTATTTATTACAATACAGATCGCTTTTATATGGGGCTTTCTTCACCCCAAATATTAAATAACAAGTTATCTAATTTTACAGTACAAAATAATAATGTTTTTACAGGCCAGGCATTACACATATTCTTTGCTACAGGATACGTTTTTCCGCTAGGCGACGTACTTGCGTTAAAACCTTCTGTATTGATTAAGGGTGTTAAAGGTGCTCCAATTGAGGCAGATTTAAATGCTACTTTATGGATTAATGATGTGATTGCTTTTGGATTACAATACCGTACAGAGGCAGATATGGCAGCAATGATAGAGTTACAAGCAAGCCCACAGATTCGAATTGGTTATTCTTACGATAGAAGTTTAACAAAGCTAGTTCAGTATAATTCTGGTAGTCATGAGATTATGTTACGCTACGAGTTTGGTTTCAAAAAAGGTAAAATATTATCACCTAGATACTTTTAATATTTAAGACATGCAAATTAGAAAAAATTGTATTGCTGTTGTAATTGGTGTATTGCTATTTCCGATAGTAATACAGGCGCAACAAAATAAAAATACGGCCTTAATAAAAAGAGCGGAGAAGGAATATAACTCTTTAAGATATGTATCTACTATAGTATTATTGCAAGAAGCTCTAAAAAAAGATACGCTTCAAACTATGCAAAAGGAGATGATAGCGAATAGTTATAGAAAAATTAAAGATTTTGATAATGCTGCAATTTGGTATTCAAAATTAAATTTAGCTAAAGATTTTAAACCTGAGTGGGCATTACATTATGCGGAGGTTTTAGCTAATCAAAAAAAATATCAAGAATCAGAAAAATATTATCAAAAATATCTTAGTACTGCCAGTACTGATGTTAGAGTAGCAAATTTTGCAAAATCTTATCAGTCTATCACTAATTTAGCAAAAGATCAAGGTTTATATAAAGTTAGTTATACAGATTTAAATACGATTAACTCAGAATATTCACCTGCATTTTATAAAGATGGGTTAATTTTTAGTAGCAATAGAAATAGATACGATGTTACTAAAACTATGTTTGGTTGGGATGAAACTCCATTTTCAGATTTATATGTAGTAAATCAACTTCATACTATTAAGGTAGTAAATACTGATAGTTTATTAAAAGAAGTTCGTAAAGATTCTGTTCGTTTAAAAAAGCTGTATAAAGTTAATGATGATGATACACGCCCAACTAGTAATGACACTAAAGTATTAGGTAACATTAGTTTGCCTTTTAAACTGGATACTCTAGGCCAGTTATTTGTGTTGAACCAAAATGCAAAATTTGTAGGTGGTAAAGTTAATACCAAATATCATGAGGGTTCTGCAGTTGCTTTAACAGATGGTTCATTAATTTTTACTAGAAACAATATGTTTAATGGTAAAACTTCAAAAAGTAAAGAAGGAATTAATAAACTAAAACTATTTACTGCATCTGGACCTAATTGGGAAACAATCACTGCATTTCCATATAATAATGATGAATACTCAGTTGGTCATCCAGCTGTTAATAAAGCCGGTACCTTATTAATTTTTTCATCTGATATGCCAGGCGGATTTGGTGGTGTAGATTTGTATTATAGCAAAAGAAGCTCGAATACCGCTATTTGGGAGAAGCCCGTAAATATGGGTAAACTAGTAAATACCGAAGGCGACGAAATGTTTCCATCTATAACTAGAGACAGTATATTATTTTTTGCTTCAACTGGTCATGTTGGTTTGGGTGGTTTAGATATTTTTCAAGTTGGATTAAAAGAAGAGACTGCAATTGGTACAGTAGTTAATTTAGGTGCACCAATAAACTCTTCTGTAGATGATTTTGGATTAATTAAAGCTGAAGATGGTAAAACAGGATTTTTTACTTCTAACAGAAGAGGTAATGATGATATTTACAGTTTTGTCACGCTGCAACCAATACCAAAGAAAATAGTTGTTGTTGAACAACCTATTTACAGCTTAGAAGGTAAAGTTTTAAATAAAGATAACAAACAACCTATTGCATTAGCAACAGTTGTTTTAACTACTCCTAATGGAGATCCTGTTCAAGTTAAAACAGATGATCAAGGAAACTTTAAATTTAAATTATCTCCTAAAACTGATTATTCATTAGCTGGAGAGAAAACTGGTTATATGAAAGCTAATGGTGGTAATTTAACTACTAACGGTTTAACGAAGTCTGAAGTATTAAAAAGAGATCTTTATATGAACCAAATTGTAATAGGAAAAGCAATTAAAATAGATAATATTTTTTATGATTTTGACAAGTTTAATATCAGACCAGATGCAGCTTTAGAACTTGACAAATTAGTTACTGTTTTAAAAGAAAATCCAACAATTTGGATAGAGCTAGGTTCTCACACAGATAGTAGAGGAAATGATTTATATAACCAAAAACTGTCTCAAAATAGAGCTAACTCTGCGGTTGCCTATATCATTAGTAGAGGTATTTCAAAAGAAAGAATAACTGCAAAAGGTTATGGCGAAACTATGTTAGTAAACAATTGTGGAAACGGAGTACAATGTACCGTAGAAGCTCATCAATTAAATAGAAGAACAGAATTTAAAATAACTAAACAGTAATATTTTTTGGGGCTAATCATCTCAACTTAGTTTTAAACCGCTCATTTAGTATGAGCGGTTTTTTATTGAAATAATATTTTAAAACTTACCTTACTTAAATAAGTATTGTTGCTAATACTTTTAATTTTTGAATATGTAGCACAATAAATTATTAATTCATGCGTCTATACAGTAAGGTACTAAATAAATAAATCAGCGGAGTTAATCGAAAGGTTAGCTCTGCTTTGTTTAATAACTACTTTAAAAATATCATAATTGACAAATTTTTAGCAAAAAGATAGAATAAGTTTTATACATTTGCTAAAAATAATAGTATTTATAAAAACGTTTATGACTGTAACTGTTCTTGCCATATTTGATGAATTTAACCCCAGTGCACCTCTAGCAAAGGTTATGAAAGAGCGGTTAAATAGGCTAGCGCTTGAACTACAAGACGTTCAGTTGAAAAGTTTAATGACGATAGAGACATTGACCGAAGATCTTGTTATCTATATATCTTATAATCCTAAATATACTGTTCGTTGGCGCATTGTAAATGATGTTTCTGAAATAATAGAAAAGGAAGTAGCAGATCGTTGCGCAGCACTAGGTTATATTGCTTGGAAAACTACTCATATTAATATCTTTAAAGGTAATTTGTAGTTTCAGTTAGACAACCAGAATATTAAAAATAACTAAACACTTTTAAATTTATAAAATAAACTACCAATGAGGTACAATAAATAAGCTAAATACAGCCTGTATTTAACTTATTAGTTAAATATTTAACTATCATAATATAGAGTAATCCCCAAGAGTAAAACTTTTCCACATTAAGATACATATTGAGGGTTATTTTGTTAAATTCGCAAGGTTATAGTAAACCCTAATTTAAATTCGCTTTTTTGCGAACAACATTATTTATGGCAGAAGATTTAGAAAATCAAGAGAACGACAAAATCATTTCAATAAACATAGAAGAGCAGATGAAATCTGCTTATATCGATTATTCGATGTCTGTTATTGTAGGTAGAGCTTTACCTGATGTGCGAGATGGATTAAAGCCCGTACATAGACGTGTTTTATACGGTATGTTAGACTTAGGTTTGGGTGCTGGTAAGCCTTATAAAAAATCTGCTCGTATTGTCGGTGAGGTACTGGGTAAGTATCACCCACATGGCGATTCGTCGGTTTATATGACTATGGTTCGTATGGCGCAGGAGTGGAGCTTACGTTACTTAATGGTAGATGGACAAGGTAACTACGGCTCTATCGATGGTGATTCTCCTGCAGCAATGCGTTATACTGAGGCACGTTTCCAAAAAATGGCCGAAGATATGTTGGCAGATATCAACAAAGACACTGTAGACTTTCAGTTAAACTTTGATGATTCGTTACAAGAGCCAACAGTTTTACCTGCAAAAGTACCCAATCTATTAATTAATGGTTCTTCTGGTATTGCGGTAGGTATGGCTACTAATATGGCACCACACAACATTACAGAGGTTATAAACGCAACTGTTGCTTATATAGATAATAATGAAATTACGATACCTGAGTTAATGAAATATGTAAAAGGTCCTGATTTTCCTACAGGAGCAATTATATATGGTTACGCAGGTGTTCAAGAGGCTTTTGAAACTGGTAGAGGTCGTATTGTAATGCGTGCTAAAGCGGAGATTGAAACGATTAAAGACAGAGAAACAATTATTGTAACCGAAATTCCTTATCAGGTTAATAAATCTATGATGATTGAGCGTACAGCTGAATTAGTAGGAGAGAAAAAAATTGAAGGAATTTCGAATATAAAAGACGAATCGAATAAAGATGGTATTCGTATCGTTTACGAAATTAAACGTGATGCTAATGCAAGCATTGTGTTAAATAACTTATACAAACAGACTGCTTTACAAACATCTTTTAGTGTAAATAACGTTGCTTTGGTTAATGGCCGTCCGCAAATGTTAAATCTAAAAGATTTAATCCGTCATTTTGTAAATCACAGACATGATGTAATTGTACGTAGAACCAAATTCGAATTATTAGAGGCTGAAAAACGTGCACATATTTTAGAAGGTTTATTAATTGCTTTAGATCATATTGAAGAAGTAATTAAATTAATTAGATCATCAAATACTCCAGAAGAAGCAAGAGTTGGCTTAATGGAGAAATTTGGTTTAAGTGATATTCAAGCTAGAGCAATTTTAGACATGACCTTACGTAGGTTAACCGGTCTAGAGCGTGATAAAATTAAAGATGAATATGCAGAATTAATGAAAACCATCGAGTATTTGAAATCTATCTTGGCTGATGAAGCATTGCGTATGCAAATCATTAAAGACGAGTTAGCCGAAATGCTTGATAAATATGGTGATGAACGTAGAACAACTATTATCCACTCTGCAGAAGATATGAGTATGGAAGATTTCATCGAAGATGAAGAAGTTGTAATTACCATTTCCCACGAAGGTTATATTAAACGTACGCCAGCTACAGAATATCGTACGCAAGGTAGAGGTGGTAAAGGTGCTAAAGGAAGCGATTCTAGAAATGAAGATTTTATCGAACACTTATTAATCGCATCTAACCATAATTACATGTTATTCTTTACAGAAGCAGGTCGTTGTTTCTGGCTAAGAGTTTATGAAATTCCCGAAGGAAGTAGATTAAGTAAAGGAAGAGCTTTACAAAACATCATTAATATTCCTAAAGAGGAAAAAGTTAAAGCTTACATTAAAGTAAAAAACTTAAAAGATCAAGATTACTTAGAGAATAACTTTATTGTAATGTGTACTAAAAAAGGTACCATTAAAAAAACATCTCTTGAAGCTTATTCTCGTCCACGTGTTAACGGTATTAATGCAATTAATATTAACGAAGGCGACCAATTGTTAGAAGCTACTTTAACAACTGGCAGCAGTGAAATTGTAATGGCATTACGTTCTGGCAGAGCAATTAGATTTAACGAGAGCACAGTTAGACCAATGGGAAGAACTGCTACAGGTGTTAGAGGTGTTACTTTAGCACATGATAAAGATGAGGTTGTGGGTATGATAGCAATTGACGATCCTGCTGCAACTGTATTGGTAGTATCAGAAAAAGGTTATGGTAAACGTACTGATATTGATGACTACCGTGTTACTAATAGGGGCGGTAAAGGTGTCAAAACAATCAATGTTACTGAAAAAACTGGCGCATTAGTTGCTATAAAAAATGTAACAGATGCTGATGATTTAATGATTATTAACAAATCTGGTATTGTAATTAGAATTGTAGTAAGTGAACTAAGAGTAATGGGAAGAGCTACGCAAGGCGTTAGATTAATTACTTTAAAAGGAAATGATGAAATTGCATCAGTTGCTAAAATAGAACACGAAGATGAAATAGAAGATACTGAAATTGTTGAAGGTGAAGTAAATGAAGAGGCACCTAAAGCTGAGAATACTAATCAAACTACAAAAGAAGATAACAATTCTGATACTGAAGAAAAAACAGAAGAGAATTAATATAATTTTAGAAAAAAAATAGAAATCATGAAAAAAATACTTTTAAGTATATTAATTGTAGGAAGTGCTACATTTGCCAATGCTCAAAAAAGTGAAGTTGCAGAAGCTAAAAAACAATGGAACATTTTCTCTATTACTGGTGCAAGCCAAAGTTTAGATAAACAATTAGCTTTTCTTAATACTGGCTTAGCTCATACAGACAATGCTATAGCTAATGAAAAATCTAAAACTTTAGTAGAGGCTTGGTCATATCGGGCATTGTTTGCTTCATCCATTGCTATAACTGATACAGTTAATACAGCGAACTCTATAGCCAAGCAGAAAATTGCAGAAGAAGCTGTTGCCAAAGCAAAAGAGCTAGATGTAAAAGGCGATGAAAAAACTAACATTTCTAATTCCGAATTAAATATTCGTAATTCAATTATTGTTAGAGGAATGAAAGCTTACAATAAAAAGGATTATGCAAGTGCTTTAAAAGGTTTTGAAGAAGCTATTGCTTTAAATCCAAAAGATACTTCAATGTATTTAAATGCTGGTGTTACTGCTAAACTCTTAAATAGAATGCCTGTAGCTATAGGTTATTTTAAAAAAGTGATTAGTTTAAATTCTCCAGAATCAAAAGATTTATATACTGAAATTATTAACATGAATTTAATTGATTTAAAGGATACAGTAGGGGCAATGAGTGTCATCACGGAAGCATTAGCTAAATACCCTGATGATGCTGCATTTATTGGAACACAAACAGATATATACATCGCTCAAGGAGACATTGCTAAATCTCAAATGTCTTTAAATAAATTAATTGCTAAAGACGGAAGCAAAGCTGTATATCATTACTTAATGGGCGATACTTATTATAAACAAGCCTTGTTAATTCAGGATGATAGAAAAAAATTAGATCCTAAAAAAGTAAAAGAATTTGATGCTTTAACAGCAAAAATGACATTGTTAATAGATCAATCTTTGCCACATTATAAAAAATCTGTTGAATTAGATCCTAAATTTGTTTCGGCTTTAGAGTCATTAAAACAGATTTACGCATTTAAAAATGATAATGCTAACTATGAAGCAATTAAAAAACAATTAGATGCCATTCCAGCAGCTAATTAATTTTAACAAATCAAAAAAAAGAGGGGTAATTATTATCCCTCTTTTTTTTTGCCTATTTTTGGCAATAATTAGGTTAAAGCATGAAAAATAGACTTTTATTACTTCTTATTCTTTTATTTGGTTTTAATGCCTTAGCACAAAAATCTCAACTACAAATTGCAAAAAATAGTCTTGGTAAATTGCAAGCTAGTATTACTAGTAAAGCAGATTCGAAGAAACAATTAGCTATAATTGGAGAGGGTATAAAAGCCTTAGAAGTAGCCCAAAAAGATAAAAAAACTAAAAATTGGGCAGAAACTTGGGCTATAAAAGCTTATTTGAGTTCTTATGTTGCACTTATTGATGATAATATTGTTAACGCTGATAAATATTATGGAATAGCAATAGAAGCAATAGATCAGGCTAATAAATTAGATAAATTTCAAGACAATTCAGGCTTAATAAAGGCTTCTTCCTATAATATTAATATCAAAAAACAAACTGAAGGTAATCGTGCGTTCGATAGAAATGATTTTGTAACGGCATTTGATTTACTAAAACAAGTAAGCGATTATTTACCTACAGATACTACAATAGCTATTAACGTAGCTTTATGTGCTCAAAACATTAAAGATTACAATGAAGCATTAAATTATTTTAAAAGAGCTAAAGAAAATGGCGTTAAAAACCCATTGGTTTATCAAAATATGGCAAATATTTATGCCTCAAAATTTGAAAGTGAATTAGCAATTAAAACTTTAGAAGAAGGTTTAAAGCTAAATCCATATCATCCATTTTTATTAAGCGATTACATTAATCAATTACTCGATAATGAGAAATATGATAAAGCAATAGAGACAATCGAAACTTCTATAGCTGCAGATAAAAGAGGTAAATTATTATTGTTTCTATATGGTTATTTACAACAATCTCAATTAAATAATAATACTAATGCAGAATTTGCTTATAAAAAAGCTTTAGATCAAGATCAAAGTTATTTTGATGCTTTATACCAATTAGGTATAGTTTATATTAATTATGCTAATGATGCTTTAAAAGAAAAAAATAAGCAAAAATTTAATTCATATATCAACAGAGCTGAATTTACTTTATTACGAGCTCATGAAATCAACCAAAACGATAGAAATACGATTAAACTATTAATTGAAATCTATACCAGAAAGAATAGGTTAGATAAAGTTCAAGATTTAAGAAGAAAATTTAACGAATTTTAAGATAGTGCAATTATTGAAGAGGTTGGGCAATATAAGTTATTACTTAACATAATATTAATTATGAGACAAAATAAATAAAATATAAAATCTTAAAATAAACTTATATTTTTACATACTAATCATTATCATGCTCAACAAAAAATCATCGTTAGGTTTCATATTCATTACAATTTTAATTGATTGTATAGGCTTTGGGGTTATAATTCCTGTTTTACCAAATTTAATTAGAGAACTTTCTGGTGAATCTTTATCCAATGCATCTGAAATCGGTGGTTTATTATTAGTGGCTTATGCGGTAGCTCAATTTTTATTTGCACCAATTGTTGGTGGATTAAGTGATAAATATGGTCGCAGACCAATTTTATTAATTTCTTTATTTGGCTTAGGTATAGATTATATTTTTCTATCGTTCGCACCGAGCATGGTTTGGTTATTTGTTGGCAGAATTATAGCTGGTATTACTGGAGCAAGTTTTACTACAGCAATGGCTTATATTGCTGATATTAGTACGCCAGAAAAGAAAGCTCAGAATTTTGGTATGGTTGGTGTCGCATTTGGTATTGGTTTTATTATTGGTCCAATGATTGGCGGTTTATTTAGTAATATGGGTATAAGAGTACCATTTATGATATCTGCTGGCTTAGCCTTATTAAATTGGTTATATGGATATTTTATATTACCAGAATCATTAGCTAAGGAAAATCGAAGAGAATTTTCTTTGAAAAGAGCAAATCCAGTTGGCTCATTAATTAGTGCTTCAAAATACCCAGCAATTATTGGTTTGGTAAGTGCATTGTTATTACTTTACATTTCTAGCCATTCTGTACAATCTAATTGGGGATTTTATGTAATCGAAAAATTTAATTGGAACTCGGAGATGATTGGCTATTCTTTAAGTTTAGTAGGTTTAGCTGTAGCTATAGTTCAAGGCGGATTAATTAGAATTGTAATTCCGAAAATTGGAAGTAAAAATGCCATTATGTTGGGCCTATCTTTATATGTAATTGGCTTTACTTGTTTTGCATTTGCGCCAAATGGTGTAATGATGATGGTTTTTATTCTGCCATATTGTTTGGCTGGAATTGGAAATCCGGCAATGCAAACCATTATTTCAAACCAAGTACCAAGTAATGCACAAGGTGAAATACAGGGAATTGTTACTAGTATGCAGAGTTTAGGTGCTATAATTGGCCCTGTTTTAATGGCTTATATTTTTGCATATTTTATCGATAAAAATAACGCAATATATTTTCCTGGAGCACCATTTATTTTAAGTGCAGTATTAACCTTAATTGCATTATTTATTGCCGTAAGAGCATTAAGAAAATACCATTAAAGTAAAGAAGTAGCTAAATTAGCCAGCTCACTCCTCTCCCCTTTTTGTAATGTTATATGCGCATACAGCGGATGTTTTTTTGCATTTTCAATCAAATAAGATAATCCATTACTTTCAGAATCTAAGTAAGGAGTATCAATTTGATAAATATCTCCTGTAAAAATAATTTTAGTATGCTCACCGGCTCTAGAAATAATTGTCTTAATCTCGTGAGGTGTAAGGTTTTGAGCTTCATCTACAATAAAGAAAATTTTAGTAATGGTTCGTCCTCGAATAAATGCTAATGGTGCAATCTCTATTTTTTCTGTACGAATAAGTTCATCAATCTTAAATAACATTTTATCATCATTAATAAATTGATCCCTTATAAATTTTAAATTATCCCAAATTGGGGCCATATAAGGATCTACTTTTGCCTTCACATCGCCTGGTAAAAAGCCAATATCTTTATTACTTAATGGAACAATTGGTCTAGTAATATAAATTTGCCTAAAGTCTTTTCTTTGTTCTAATGCACTCGCTAAAGCTAATAAAGTTTTGCCTGTACCTGCGTTTCCTTGTATGGTTACCAATTTTATGGCTGGATTTAATAAAGCGTCTATAGCAAAGGCTTGCTCGGCATTACGTGGAAATATATTAAAAACAGATTCTTGATGAATTAATCTTAAATTTTTACCGGTTTGCTCATAAAAAGCAGTAACGGTTTTCTTTTTATTCTTTAATATATAGAAATGATTAGAGTCTGTAAATGGCAAATCTAAATCAGCTGCACTTACAACACCGGTATTTTTTAATTCATCAATTGCTGTTAAAGAAAAATTGGTCAGTGTTGTACTACCTGTATAAAGCTCATCAACATTTTTTATTTTACCTGTTTCATAATCTTCTGCATATAAATCTAAAGATTTTGCTTTTAAGCGCAAGCAGATATCTTTAGATACTAAAATTACTTTGCATTTAGGATTTTCTTCTTTTAAAACTAATGCTGCATTTAATATGCGATTATCGAATTTTCCTTCACCAAATAGTTTTTCAGCATTTATCTTTTTAGGTTGCTCATCTAAAACAACTTTAAATTTACCTAGGCTATTTTTTTTAAGGGAGAACCATTTGTTGATTAAGTTACTTTTTGATGCTTTATCAATTAATCTTAAAAAATTTCTGGCTTCGAAATTACGTGTTTCATTACCACTTTTAAAATTGTCTAGTTCTTCTAATACCAAAACTGGTATCGCTACATCATGTTCCTGGAAATTATTAATTGCATCATGATCATACAAAATAACAGAGGTATCTAGAACAAATATTTTTTTTAAGTTATTTTTTCCTTGTAGTTCTTTTTTCGGCATAATATTTAAAATTAACATTTAGCCTTTAAAGATTATAAGATATTGGTAAATAAATAAAGGGCAAAAGAAAACGGAGAACCTCTTCTTTCGATTTGGATCTCCGTTTAACCTTACTTTTAACCGTAATCAAAAGTATGGCATCAATTTATTGTACTTAACTCTATTTATGATTATCTCTTTCTTGCGAATTCTCAAATCGTTAATAAATTATTACCGCTTGCATTACTCCGTAAAATGCCGCAATTAGCAATAATGTTTGATATCAAAAGTAAATTTAATAATTTATTTAGATTTTGCAACCTTATTGTTAAAATATTTTAAATATTTTTTCAAATAACTAAAATTAATATTAACTAAACCTTTACATCCTATCAGTTTTACAACTTACTTAATGTAAACCATTTAACATTTTACAATGTTTCTTGGATAAATTTATCTTTTAAATATTCCCAAAAATTTTTAGCTTTTCAACTTCAATTTTTGTGATGGATTATTTTATCAAACTGTCAAAGTACTACCTAATTGATATGATCTAATCTACGTGCTTAAGCAATTCATGTCAAGTAAAATTGATTTATTTTCTTAACAACTTATAAACTTAAATATTTCAATTATTAACATTTATTAATTGATCAAATAATAACTTAATTGCAACTGTATATCAATTATTTATAAAATAATTAATCTTATTAACATTTTGATTGAATAAGATTATTCACATTTGAGGTAAAAATGCTGATTTAACTACTTCAATTTCTGCTTATTTTTAAGATAACAGTAAAAAAATTGAATTAATATATATTTAATTCAAGAGTTTTTGATATACAAATATTGTAAGTTTGTACTATGCTTAACCAGCCAATAAGAAATATACACGATTTTCTGCTTAGCACCTATTTTGCAGATGGTTTACGTATTACTTTTGGTGTGCTTTGCCCATCTTTAATTATGGCGCAATTTGGTATGCTTCAGCTCGGTATGACTTTATCTTTAGGTGCACTTTGTATTAGTGTAGTAGATTCTCCTGGTCCTATCGTTCATCGTAGAAATGCAATGTTAATTACTACAGTTCTGCTATTTATTATTTCAATTTTAGTTGGCATTACAAATAAGAATATATATGTAACTGGAACACTATTGGTTGTTTGTAGTTTTATATTTTCAATGTTCTTTTTATATGGTGCCAGGGCTGCCGCTATAGGAACGGCGGTATTGCTAATTATGGTTTTAAGTATTGATGACATTAGACCATGGAATGAAGTTATTTTATATGCTTTATTGGTATTAGCAGGCAGTATTTGGTATACCTTATTGAGTTATTTAGTTTATAGATTACGTCCATATCGCTTAGTACAGCAAATATTGAGCGATTCTATTTACCAGATTAGCGAATTTTTAAGAGCAAAAGCAAAATTCTACCATCAGGGTACAGACTTGGAAAAAAACTACGCTGATTTATTGCAGTTGCAAGTTCATGTAAATGAAAAACAAGATGAAGTACGGGAAATTTTATTTAGGACCAGAGAGATAGTAAGAGAATCTACTCCAGAAGGCAGATTCCTTTTAATAGTATTTGTAGATATGGCTGATCTTTTTGAACAAATAATGTCTACCTATTATAATTATAAAGAATTACACGAGCAATTTGACTCAATTGGTATTTTACCACAATATGAAGGAATAATTAATAAAATTGCAGAATCGCTTGATGATATTGCATTTGCCTTAAAAACTGGTGGATTACCTCATATTCCAGAAGATCTAGTTAAAGATGTAAATCAACTTAAAAATGAAATTACATTGCTAGAATCTAATAGTGATCGCAAATACAATACTTTAGGTTTAATTGCATTAAAAAATATCGAAGTTAATATTGAAAATATACTTGGTAGAGTAAAAACAATTAATAGCTACTTTAATAAAAAAGAAAAGAAGAATTTAAAGAAAAGAGATGTGGATGTAGATAAATTTGTGACTAGACAAATTTTCGATTATAAATTATTTATAGATAACCTCAGTTTTAAATCTTCTACTTTTAGGCATTCCTTACGTGTGGCAATAGTAATGTTAATTGGATTTGTTGTTGCTAAGAGTTTTAATTTTTCGCATAGTTATTGGATATTACTTACTATTCTCGTGATATCAAAACCAGGTTTTAGCTTAACTAAACAACGTAATTATGAGCGCATAATAGGTACCGTTGTAGGTGCTTTTATAGGAATGGGAATTTTGGTTTATGTACATGATAAAAATACACTATTTATAATCTTACTGTTTTGTATGATTGGTAGTTATAGTTTTCAACGAAAAAATTATGTAGTAAGCGTACTTTTCATGACACCCTATGTTTTGGTGTTATTTGATTTTTTAGGCATGGGTAGTCTTTCTATTGCAAGAGAGAGGATTTATGATACACTTATTGGTTCTGGTATTGCATTATTGGCAAGTTATTCTCTATTTCCTAATTGGGAACATGAAAAATTAAAAAATGCGATGATTGATCTGATTAAATCAAATCATAATTATTTCCATCAAGTTACACTTCTTTATTTTGAAAAGGAACAAAACCTAACTAATTATAAAGTAGCTAGAAAAGAAGTTTATGTGAATACATCCAATTTAGCTTCACTTTTTCAAAGAATGTTCTCTGAACCAAAAAGTAAACAAGTATATATGCAAGAATTGCATCAATTTACGGTGCTTAATCATTTACTCTCTTCATACATTGCTACATTATCACTTTATAATAAGGAACACAATTTCGTTTACTTAAATTTTGAAGAGTTGAAACCCGTTGCTGATAATACTCTGTATCTGTTAAACCAAAGTGTAGAAAATATAGTTGTGCCTAAAAAAGAACTTAGTAATGTACCTTTAATTAGAAGGAAAAACATTAACGAATTAGCTAGTGAGCACGAAAATATGATTATTGCCGAACAATTCGATTTGATTCAAAAAGTAGCTTACGATATCTTTAAATTAACTGAAAAAGTTAAAATCTAGTAAATCTCAAACATATATCAAGTCCGTTTGTTTATGATGCATGGACAAATTATATACAGCATCCGTAACTGCGCAAGGCGGAAGAGATGGACATATCAAATCAAATGATGGAATTTTAGATTTTGAAGTTAAAAAACCTAAAGAAATGGGTGGACAAGGTGGAGCAACAAACCCAGAGCAGTTATTTGCAGCAGCTTGGGGACCATGCTATTTAGGGGCATTAGGCAGTATAGCCGAAAAACAAGGAATTGATGTAAGTGAGGCAACCGTTAACGTTCAAGTTTCCTTTAATAAGGATGGTAATGTTTATTTACTGTCTGCAGAATTAGATGTACACATACCAGGATTAGACCATGATGAAACCCAGCGTTTAGCAGATTTGGCACATAAAACATGTCCATACTCTAAAGCAACTAAAGGTAATATTGAGGTTAGAGTAACTGCTATTTAGACAAAAAACCGTCATTTCGAACGAATAAAGAAGAGAAATCTTCAATCTATCATAGAATAGATTTCTCATTTGATTCGAAATGACGGTTAAATTTTATACCATATCCTGATTTAATACTGTATTTTTAGGTCTACCGTTTTTAAAAGCATCTCTAGTTTTTAATCCTAATAGCTCAAACATAACCATATCATCAGCAAATGCTGGATTTGGGGTTGTTAATAATTTATCGCCAGCAAAAATAGAGCTTGCACCAGCCATAAAACAAAATGCTTGTTCTAAAGTGCTCATTTCGTTTCTTCCTGCACTTAAACGAACAACAGATTTAGGCATTATAATTCTTGCAGTAGCAATCATTCTAACCATATCCCAAATTGGTATACGAGGTTCGTTTTCTAATGGAGTTCCTTTTACAGGTACCAAAGCATTAACAGGTACAGATTCTGGATGTTGAGGCAGATTGGCCAAAGTTAACAACATACCTACCCTATCTTCTTTCGTTTCTCCCAAGCCTATAATTCCACCACTACAAACTGTTAAATTTGCTTTACGTACATTCTTAATGGTATTTAAACGATCATCATAATTACGCGTGGAAATGATATTTTCATAATTTTCCTCAGAAGTGTCAATATTGTGATTATATGCATATAACCCTGCATCTGCTAAACGTTGTGCTTGTGTTTCGGTTAACATACCTAAAGTACAGCAAACCTCCATGTCCATTTCGTTAACAGCTTTTACCATTTCTATTACACGATCAAAATCACGGTTATCTCTAACTTCACGCCATGCGGCACCCATACATAAACGAGAAGATCCTCCCTCCTTTGCTTTTACTGCCGCACTTACTACTTCGCCAATTTGCATTAAAGGTTGTACCTGCAAATCGGTATGGTAACGAGCAGCTTGCGGACAATAAGAACAATCTTCTGCGCAACCACCAGTTTTAATAGAAATTAAGGAACTAATTTGTACTTCATTGTAATCTTTTTGCTCACGATGAATACTTGCTGCTTCAAAGACTAAATCTAAAAATGGCTTATCATAAATTGCTTGTATTTCTTCTTTTGTCCAATCGTGTCTTAATGCTTGCATTGTGTTAATCTATATCTTTAAATGTAAATATGTGTTAATTTATAAAAGTAGCTTACTTGCTAAACCTAATAGAAGTAAAAATCCAAAAACATCGGTAAATGTTGTAATAATGATAGATGATGCTATAGCCGGATCGATACCAACTCTTTTTAAAACTAAAGGAATACTAGAGCCGGTGATACCAGCAATTACTAAGTTACCCGTCATTGCTAAAAATATAACAAAGCCTAACATTGGGTTTGCATCAAAAAAATAAGCAAAAACGAAAACCACTAAACCAGTAACTGCTCCATTAATTAAACCAACAGTAAATTCTTTTAATACGGTTCTATAAGCCTGATTATCTGTTAAATCATATAATGAAATACGACGAACGGTAACTGCCAACGCTTGAGTAGCAGCATTACCACCCATACCAGCTATGATTACCATGTAGGCAGAAAGTATAGCTAATTGACTTAACGTATGTTCATAATATCTAACTACTGCAGAAGCTAAAAATGCAGTACCTAAATTGATAATTAACCAAGGTAAACGAGATTTTACGGCCTCAACCCAATTACCACTTAATTCTTCATCTTCAGAAACCCCGGATATTTTCAGAAAATCTTCTGTATTTTCATCTTCTAAAACATCAATCACATCATCAAAAGTAACCAAACCCAATAGTCTCATTTCATCATCAACTACCGGAATACTGGTTAAATTATATTGTGAGATTAACTTTGCTACTTCTTCTTGATCGGTATATGCTTTAACATAAACGGCATTATCTTTAACCATTTCTGTAATTTTAGTATTACTTTTTGCCCGCAAAATATCTTTTAAGGAAACAATACCAATAAATTTATTTAAATCATCTACTACATAAATAGTATAAAACTCTTCAATTTCCTCGCTCTGTTTAATAATTTCATCAATTGCATCTTTACGGTTGAGGTTTAAGTTAATATGAATAAGCTCGGTGTTCATTAAACCACCGGCAGTTTTTTCATTATAACTCATTAAATTCCGAATACTTGAAGCATCATCTTCGTTCAAGTCCTCTAGAATTTCTTTTTGCTCGTGTTCTTCTAACTGCGAAATGATATCTGTAGCGTCATCATAATCGAGTTCTTCTACAATTTCTGTACGTTTATCGGGATGTAATTGTAATAATAATTCTTCAGGATGCGCCTCTTCATGCATTTCAGAAATAACTTCAGAAGCAATTTCTATATCCAAAAGATTAATGATACGCTCTCTATCATCGGAGTTTATGCTCTCGAATAATATAGCAATCTCTGAGGCATGATATTCTGCAAGCGTAGCTTTAAGTAGCTCGTTATCACCACTTATAGCTTGCTTTAATTTGGAAACATCTGTTTTATCCAGCTCAAAAGATTGCATACTGTGCTAAGATATAAATAATTTATTTTTTTGTACGCAAAAACCGCATTTACAATCTATATAAATAGATTTTTATTTGAAGACGCTAAAACTAAACATTAATTTTTTATCTTGAATCAAAATTCTCCAATTGATAAAAAAGAGACAAAAAAGCATAAAGAAACCTATAATTAAACTTAATATAGACTTCCATGATAATACATCTTGAATAATACTAACTGAATTTTCGATAGCGTAATTACCTATATGTAAGGCAATAGCATCGCTAGTAAATTTACCAACAAGAAATGCAGGTACAATATAAATTGCTTTAATTTTTGAAATACCTGCACCTAAAAAAAGTGGGGTGGTTGGTAAGGGTAATAATGAATAAGCGAGAACTATTAATACGCCTTTCCATTTACTCTCATTCATTTTTTTTCCAAGGAATTGGATATCATTATTTTTAGTTGTTTTTAAAAAGCTTTTGGCAATTATTGGAGCATACAGTAAAAGAATATAACGACCTAAAACAGAACCAGCTACTCCAATTATTAACACCAACCAAATGTTTAGCTTAAAAAGCATCTGCATAAATACCATAATGGTAAAAGCTGGCGCAAAAGGAAATGGCACAATATCAAATAACAAAGCACCTAAAAAAACTAATAAATATTGCCACCACATAGTTTAAAGATTTGGAGTTTTTTTTAAAAAAAAAAATAATAATTAAGCTTGTTTAAGCTGTTATTCACTAGTTGTGATGGTTTTGTTCTATTGTTATCATATATTGATTTTTATAAGATATGTGGTGCCGTCTTGAACAAAAGAAAAGGTAATTAAATTAATTCGTCAATCTTTTTTGCTAATTCTCTATCCTTAGTGGTAATGGTATTGCCTTTATCGTGGGTGGTTAGACTTATATTTACAGTATTGTAAATATTACTCCATTCGGGATGATGGTTCATTTTTTCTGCTACCATAGCTACTTTAGTCATAAAAGACCATGCTTCTATAAAATTTTCAAACTTAAA
>JAIELS010000207.1 GCA_019752795.1 Sphingobacteriaceae bacterium | reverse complement strand
TGGACATCAGATTTTGCTTCAAGCAGGAGACAGTACTTCTCGGGTATTACCTATTGAAAAAGTAGCAGCTAATGATTATTTAATCAGATTTGAAAATGAATTTACCTTTCAACCAGATTCATTAGTCAATATTATAACAAATACTTTGGCCAAAAGTAACTTTCCAGAAGATTATATAGTTAATGTACTTAATTGCGATGGAACTAGAGTTCAGTTTGGTTATGCTATAGCTGGCAGTCAAAAAAATAATATCATCGCTTGTAGTGGCAGGGTACAGCCTAAAAGTTGTTATTTGATTAGTTTAAAATTTAAAAATAGTATGTTAAGTAATAGCGAAAAAGGCTATTTATTTAGTGGGTTACCGGTTTTAGCCTGTGTAGGTTTACTTATTTTTAGCGCTGTTAAAAGCAATAAATTTAAAATTATACAAAAAGGGATTATAAACCCAATTCAATTGGGCAATACAATTTTTGATAATAATGGCAGACAGTTGTTAATTAATGAAATAAGGGTAGAACTAACGGTTAAAGAAAGTAAAATACTTTTAATATTGGCAGAATTGCCCAATGTAGTGGTTGAACGAACTAGGCTACAGAAAGATATTTGGGAAGATGAAGGTGTAATAGTAGGTAGAAGTTTAGATATGTTTATCTCCAAACTAAGAAAAAAACTAGAAAATGACCCAACTATTCATCTCCTTAATATACATGGAAAGGGGTATAAACTAGTTATAAATCCTAATCTACACCGCTCTTAAGTTTAAAAGCTTATATTTTTTCTACACTTGTAATAGTCACACCAACAAAACAATCATCTGCACAATTATCTTCTACATAACCGCAAGAAGAAATTATACCTCCATTTTTAGCCTCAAAATAATGCTTAGCATTTGCTCTTTGGGGCAACCATTCAGCTTTTGCTTTTTGGTAAACTTCATCTAAGGTTGTTAAAACACTACCATTTGGATGCGTGTTAAGTGTTACTCCTTCTTCCTCCCATTGTTCACGAATGATAATTTGGTTCGAAGAACGATCTATTGATTTAGCAACATAAGAACGTTTCACAACTTTACCCTCATTTATAGTTAGCACTGTTGTGGTACTAAAGCCAGTCCATGATGAAGATTCGACGGTATAACGGTACGAATTATTGGATGTTTTTTTAAAATCAGTCCAAGCGCTATAGCTTTTCTCAAAATCATTACCATAAGCAAGATCGTCTTTTTTACAAGAGCTAAATGAAGTTAAAATTAGCAATAGAATGATGAAGTAGTTTTCTTTTTTCATTTCGTTTTTGGTTGTGTTTTAAATCTTTGGTTTATAAGTTTAAACGACCAAAAAGCATTTTACGCTACATCAAATATTTTCTTTTCAGAATAAAAATCTTAAATTTCGTTAAAACTCAACAAATTATTAAAGTATTTACAACTTTAACACCATTAAAAATCATAAACTTACAACAAGTATCATTGATGTATTTAGCTTGTGCTAAATCTTTTATCTTTATAGCTAAATTTCAAAACATGAATATAAATAATTTTAAAAAGCAATTAGCTACGCTGATGTTCATCCTCGTAATTTCTAGTGCATTTGCACAAAAAGAAAAAGCAGAAGCCGAAATAAATGGTATAATGAAAGAACTAGATGTAATGGGTCTTTCTGTGGCTGTAGTTAAAAATGGAGGGATTATTTATACGCATTCTTTTGGTCTTAAGAATGCAGAAAGTAATACTGCATTAAGTGATCAAGATATTTTTAGAATTGCCTCTATTTCTAAATCTTTTTCCGCTACATCAATTATGCAATTAATTGAAGCTAAAAAAATGAAACTTAGTGATGATTTTAGCGATTTAGTAGGTTTTAAAATTAGAAATCCAAAATTTCCAGAGACGGTTATCACCTTAAAAATGATATTGTCTCATACTTCAAGTATCAACGATAGCGAAGGTTACTTCAACTTAGATGCCATAAACCCCGATAAAAATAGCAATTGGGCTAAATGTTATAACGATTACGAGCCTGGCAAAGGTTACCAATATTGCAACCTCAACTTTAACATGGTTGGTGCCGTTATCGAAAAATATTCAGGTCAACGATTTGACAACTATGTTAAACAACATATACTAAATCCACTGAAAATATATGGAGGTTATTGTATAGATTCATTAGATGCACAAAAATTTGCAACTATTTACGAATATAATGCAAAAACAAAGAAGTTTACTGCTTCTCCCGCAGCTTATGCACCACGCAGAGAAGAATTAAAAAATTATATTCAAGGCTATAGCACTCCCATCCTATCGCCTACTGGCGGAATGAAAATATCTGCAACTGATTTAGCTAAGTACATGACGATGCATATGAACTACGGCAAATATGATGGTGGAAAATTAATATCTAAAAAACATGCTAAACTTATGCAAACTAAAATTTCTGATCAAGAAGGTTATGGTTTAGCATTATTAGAAACAGATAGTTTAATTGCTGGTAAATTAATGAAAGGACACACTGGCTCTGCTTATGGTTTATATAGTGCAATGTTTTTTGAGCCAAAGGAGAAGTTTGGCATTGTAGTAATTACAAATGGCTGTAATCCTATTTACACCGATGGAATTAATAGCGTTTTAAGAAAAACGATAAATAGTTTGTATAATAATTTGATTAAATAGATTTTAAACAACAAAGGCTTAGTTAAAACTAAGCCTTTGTTCGTAATGCCTCATATTTTTTTACTTCCAACCACCACCTAGCGCACGATATAAATTAACAACAGACTGTAATTGTTGCAATTTATCATTCACACTATTCAGCTGTGCTGCTAATAAACTTTGTTCTGAGGTTAAAACATCCGTATAATTTGTTGCAGAACTATAACGCAACAACTCTTGTGTAAAATCTACTGCTTTAGTTAATGAAGCAATTTGTTTAGCTCTAATCAATTCTTTTTCTGATGCGGTTTGATAGGCATATAAAGCATTAGACACTTCTTGCCCAGCTACTAACATAGTTTGTTCAAATGTATACAAAGCTTGTTGTTGTTGTGCTTGACTGATTTTTAAACGGGATTTATTTTGCCCTTTGGCAAAAATAGGTTGAGTTAAACCTCCTACTAAATTGTAAAAAACAGCATTATTAAAGAAATCTTTCAATTGTAACGTAGATAAACCACCGCTCGCAGTTAAAGTTAAAGCCGGATAGAAATAAGCTTTAGCTACATTCGTATTCTCAAAAGCTGCTCTAAAACCTAATTCTGCAGCTAGCACATCTGGGCGATTTTGTAATAATTGAGCAGGAATGCCTGTTTTCAAATTAGTATAAGCAACTTGACTATCTAAATTAGTTCGCTTAATGTTTTGTGGAGCTCTTGCTAACAACACATTTAATGCATTTTCTGTTTCTCTAATACTTCTTCTTAAATCTGGTAAAGATACTTCCGCTGCATATAAATTAGCTTCACTTTGTACAACTGCCGCTCCATTTACTCTTGCACCTTCTTTTAACGCTTTCATAGTTTGCACATTCGCTGTTCTACTTTTTATCGTTTGCAAGGTAATTTGCAGTTGCTTATCTAAAGCCAACAAATTGTAATAAGTATTGGCAATATTTGCAATTAAAGTTGTTTGAACTGCTCTTTTAGCAGCATCACTCTGTAATAAAGTCGCATAAGCCGAGCGTTTAGCGCTACTTAATTTACCCCAAATATCAGCTTCCCAACTAGTGCTCAGTTGCGCTCTATAAGTCTGTGTTTCTAAGTTAATATTTACTCCTGCCGGAAAATTTAAGGCTGCTTTAGACTGTTTATTGTCACTGGCTGAAACATCAGCTTGTAAACTTGGTAACAATGCCGAACGACTTTGGCTTAAAGTAGCTTGAGCAATTTTAATACGTTCTATTGCTTGTTTAAGATCTAAATTTTGATTTAAACCTTGTTGTATCAACATTTGTAAATCTGCATCAGCAAATAAATTTTGCCAAGGTAAACTTGCCATTGTTGTTGTGTCGCTAGTTGCGTTGTCACGATATAAATTATCGGTTGTTACTTTTGGATTTTCGTATTTTTGAGATACGCAAGCTCCTAAAAAAAGCACGGAAATACCGATAATTAAAAATGAACTTTTAGTTTTTAATTTCATGTTTTTTATATTGTTAGTGCTCACGTGTATCTATTTTTGGAAATTCTAATTTTGGTTCTAAATCTACTCCTTCGTCAAAAGGAGATTTATTACTAACCTTTTCTTGTAAAGTTTGAAAAAAGATAAACAATGCTGGAACTACAAAAATTCCGAATAATGTACCAATTAACATCCCTCCAACTGCACCTGTACCAATAGATTTGTTACCAGCAGCACCAACTCCTGTTGAAAGCATTAGTGGAAGAATACCTAAAATAAATGCAAAAGAAGTCATTAAAATTGGTCTTAAACGAGCTGTCGCACCCTCAATAGCTGCATCAACTATAGACATTCCTTTTCTTCGTCTATCAATTGCAAACTCTACAATTAAAATTGCATTTTTGGCCAGTAAACCAACCAACATAATCAGTGTAATTTGAGTATAGATGTTATTGTCTACTCCAAAAATTTTATCAAAAATAAATACACCAGCTAAACCAATAGGTAAAGAAACTAAAACTGATAATGGTAAAATATAACTTTCATATTGTGCGGCAAGCAAGAAATACACAAAAACTACACAAAGCAAGAAAATAAAAATAGTTTGATTTCCTCCAGCCATTTCTTCACGAGACAAGCCCGAAAACTCATAACCATACCCAACAGGTAAATGTAATGCAGCTTCTTCTTGTACAGCTTTTAAAGCATCACCAGAACTAAAACCGGCATTTGGCGAACCTGTTACTGCGATAGAGGTATACAAGTTAAAACGAGAAATAGCTTGTGGTCCATAAACTTTCTGCAAATTAACAAACTCACCTACTGGAGCCATAACCCCTTTATTATTACGCACATAAATACTATTTAAACTTTCTGGGTTATCACGATATGCTGCATCTGCTTGATACATTACCCTAAATTGTTTGCCAAACTTGTTAAAATTAGATGCGTAAACACCTCCATAATAACCTTGTAAAGCACTTAACACATCTGTTACGGTTAAACCAGCTTGTTTAATTTTTGCCACATTTACATCAATTTGATATTGAGGAAAATTTGGATTAAATGAAGTTGAAGCATATTGAATTTCTGGACGTTTAGCTAAAGCAGCTAAAAAGGAATTACCTACATCATTAAATTTATTAATATCTCCTCCTGTTTTGTCTTGCAATTGAAATTCAAAACCTCCACTTGTACCAAAGCCTTGAATTGTTGGAGGAGCAAAGAAAATAATTTTAGCCCCTTTTATTCCGGCTGTTTTAGCAAACAACTCTCCTATTATGGCTTTCACATCTCGTTCTCTTTCATTCCAAGGTTTTAAACGTGAAATAACCATCCCGTAAGAACTACCCGAACCACTAATCATACTTCTTCCTACAATTCTAAGCGCACTTTTAACTTCAGGAATATCTCTAACAATTTTGTCAATTTTAGTAATTATGAGATTACTTTCCTCTTTTGAAGTTCCAGCTGGCATTGAAATATCAGACATGATTACCCCTAAATCTTCATTCGGAACAAAACCCTTTGGAGTAGTATTTATCGTCCATATTAAAATTCCTGTAAACGCTAAAATACCAACACCTACAATCCATTTTTTGCGAGACAAAAATGAAACTGATTTTTTATATCTACCCGTCATTAAATCGAACGAAGTATTAAAAGCTACAAAAAAACGCTGAGCAAAATTCTTTGGTTTCTGATGATCATCTTGATGTGGTTTCAGAAGAATAGCACATAAAGCTGGACTTAACGTTAAAGCGTTAACAGCTGATAAAATAATCGCAATAGCCAATGTTAACCCAAATTGTTTATAGAAAACGCCTGATGAACCTTGAATAAAACTTACTGGAACAAATACCGCAGCCATTACCAAAGTAATAGAAATAATTGCACCAGTAATATCTTCCATCGCATCTACTGTTGCTTTTTTAGCAGATTTATATCCACTATCTAGCTTCGCGTGTACTGCTTCGACGACCACTATTGCATCATCTACCACAATACCAATAGCTAAAACCAATGCAAATAAGGTTAATAGATTAATGGTAAACCCAAATAAATTTAGAAAGAAAAAAGTACCAATAATTGCAACTGGAACCGATATTGCAGGAATTAATGTCGATCTAAAATCTTGCAAGAAAATAAACACAACAATAAACACTAAAATAAAAGCCTCTATTAAAGTATGAATTACCTTTTCAATTGAAGCATCTAAGAAATCATTTACATTTACTAAAGAAGAATATTCTACGCCCTTTGGAAAAGTTTTTGATGCTTCCTCTAATGTTTTTATAGAATTCTCTATAACTTCTTTTGCGTTAGAGCCAGCTGTTTGATTAATTGCAATACCGATTGATGAATTTCCATTATATTTTGAGGTACTGGCATAACTTAACGCTCCTAATTCTACACGAGCAATATCTTTTAATCTTAGTACTTGTCCATTTGCATCTGCTTTAATAATAATATTACTAAAATCTTGCTCACTTTTTAACCTACCGGTGTACTTAATAGTATACTGAAAAGATTGATTTCCTTGCTCGCCAAATTGACCGGGTGCTGCCTCAACATTTTGCTCTGCTAAAGCCGCGTTCACATCACTCGGAATTAAACCGTAAGTAGCCATTACATCTGGTTTAAGCCAAATACGCATGCTATAATCCATTTGACCAAATGAACTTGCATCTCCAACACCAGTTATTCTTTTAATTTGAGGAATAATATTGATGTTAGCATAATTCTGTAAAAACTTCTGATCATATGCTGGGTTATCACTATGTATAACGAAAATTAACACGTTACTTGCCTGTCTTTTAGCGGTAGTTACACCAGAACGGGTAACTTCTGCTGGCAATAAACTACTTGCTCTAGCAACCCTATTTTGAACATTTACTGCAGCTAAATCTGCATTGGTACCCAATTTAAAGTTTACGGTGATGGTTGCAGAACCATCATTACTAGCGCTAGAAGTCATGTATGTCATGTCTTCTACTCCATTAATTTGTTCTTCGAGTGGAATAACTACACTATTCATCACCACATCGGCATTTGCACCTTGATAAGATGCAGAAACTTGCACAGTTGGTGGTGCAATTTCTGGGTACTGAGATACGGGTAAAGTAATTAAACCCAATATTCCCAGTATAACTATGATAATCGATATTACAGTTGATAAAACTGGTCTATCTATAAATTTCTTAAACATATAATTGATTTACGTTGTACGATTTTTGATAGGTATTATTTTTTGATTTCAGCGTAAAGCGAATCAGAATTTAATTCTTGAGGCTTAATTATTGTTTGATCTCTCAAAGATTGAAACCCTTCTAAAACAACTTTATCCCCAGCTTTTAACCCTTTAGTAACTACGTAAAATTTACCTTTTGTAACTTCCATCACCTCAATTGGTGTGCTGATTACTTTAGCAGAATCTCCTAAAACGTATACAAATTTCTTACCTTGCAAATCTGTAGTAGATTTTTGAGGGATTAAAATCACATCGTTAATGTGTTGCGGAATACGAACCAAAGCACTAGCACCATTTTTTAATAACGCACTAGCATTTGGAAAAGTAGCTCTTAAACTTGCCGAACCAGTAGTTGTATTGATTTGACCATTTATAGACTCGATTTTACCATTTTGTGGGTAAACATTTCCATCAGCTAAGATTAAGCTTACTGCTGGAATATTCTTCATCTGTTCTGCTAAAGTTTTTCCTGGATAAGTGTTAGCGAAAGAAAGTAGTTGTTTTTCATTTAAAGAAAAATAAGCATAAACTTTAGTTGTGTTTGAAATTGTGGTTAAAGGTTGAGCACTTGTACCGCTTACCAAACTACCAGCTTTAAAAGGTAATAAACCAATAACTCCATCAACTGGACTAGTAATACGAGTATACCCTAAATTAACTCTAGCATTAACCAAAGCTGCTTTTGCTTGTGACAACATGGCTTTTTTGCTTTGTAAAGTTAGCTGAGCAGATTCTAATTCATATTTACTGATGATATCTTTATCTACTAGAGGCTTGGTTTTATTAACTTGTAATTGCGCTGCATTTACATCAGCTTCTGCACTACTAATTGAAGCCGATGCTGTTCTTACAGCTTGTTCATATTGGGGTGCATTGATGGTAAATAATAGTTGTCCTTTTTTTACAATTGCACCTTCATCAACATAAATTTTTTCAATAAACCCATCTATTTTGGGTCTAATGTCAATATTTTGTATACCCTGTATAGATGCAGGATAATCAGTATCTAAAGTTGTGGTTTGATTACTAACCATAAAAACTGGATAAAGTTGTGGACCAGTTGCTTGAGTTGCTTTTTGATCCTTGCCACCACAAGAAGATAGCATTGCGCCTAAAAATAAAGTGAGAGATAATTGGATTGTGGTTTTCATTATGTTGGGGTTACTTTTATATTTCATTTTTAACTTATTGATATATCATGTCAAAGATTAATTGCTTTCGTTCTTTCATCAATTTTAAATATTCAGAATCACCTACAGTATATATAGATTTATTTAAGCAACTGGTAATTAATGGATAAGCCATTAAAGCAAATAAATTCATACAAAATTGACGAGGATCCATCTTCTTGATTTTTCCTTTTTCCATTTCTTCACTTATCTCTTTTAAAAAAGCCTTTACTTTTATTTTTTTTTCTTCTGGAACCGTTTTATCACCCCTATTTAGGGAAGTTACTACATACATTTCACGGTAAGGAAATTGCATAGCCTGATCCATAAAAACGGCAATCAACTTATGCAGCTTATCTTTAAATTCTATTTTTGCCGAAAAAACAGAATCCATTACTGCCTTCATTTCTGCCATAGCTTCAGCAGCAACTTGCTCAAAAAGTATATCTCTACTTCTGAAATAATAATTCAACAATGTTCTATTTACCCCAGCCGCATCAGCAATATCTTGGGTAGTTGCATGTAATTTTCCTTCAGAAAAAAAGATACGTTTTGCCGTATCCTTAATTAACTGTTCTGTTCCTGTATCCCTCTGCGCCATTTACAATTATGTTTAACATTTTTGTTAAAGTTCAAAAGTAAATATATGTTTACAGAAGTAAATAACCTATCTAAAAAGTAGCTTATTTATGACAAAGAATTGATAAATTAAACAAAAAAGCTACCTAGGAAATTTCCCTAAATAGCTTAAATATTATGATTTGTACGATCTACAAATTCGCTTCTAATGTTTTTACTGAGGGTCTTTTTTTGTAATCATTTTCAAAAAATGCATATTTTATTTTTCCTGATTTATCAATAATATATGTTGCGGCAACTGGTAATACATTATCATTTTGTCCGTTAGCTAACGCAATATCTAAACCTCTACTTTTGTATCTATCGGCCAACCCTTGTTCCATTACATAATTAACTTTATAGGCTTTCATTACACCATAATCTTTATCACTTATAATACTAAAAGTTGCTTTTGTTTTGGCTACAGTTTTACTTACATTGGCATCAGTTTCTGGCGAAACACCAATAACATAAGCTCCTTTAGCAGTTAATATTTGTAAACTATCTTGCAAGTCTTTAATTTGTTTATTACAGTATGGGCACCACTGACCGCGGTAAAAAAACAGCACTACAGATTTATTTTCTTTTAAAACTTGCTTTAGATCGACTTGCTTACCATTATTATCTTTTAAGTTAAATAATGGTGCTTTATCACCAATTTTCAAAGCTGTTTGTGCAAACAGCGTAGTACTTGCAAAAGATATTAATGCGATTAATAAAATTCTTTTCATTTTTAGTTTTCTTTTAATTTATCTGTGATTAAAATTTTTAATTTATTTTTAAAATCTTCTTGCAATACTTTAGGTTTTGTTAATGTCTGATTAAAGAAATTAGCAATTATCAAATGCATACTTTTACTTTGTCGCCCATACGTTTCACACCAAGAACAGCCATATAAATGAACTTTTAACTTAATTTTCTCGCTAAAAGTCAAAGCTGTTACCTGCTGTTTTTCGATTAAGAATGTAGCACTTTTACAGTCGTTTCTATTTTCTTTTATCCAACCCATGTTATAGCCATTTTTTTTGTAAGCAAGCCCTTAAATTAAGTTTACTTCGGTGAATAATAACCCAATAATTAGCTTTTGTAATATCAAGTTGAGCACAGATTTCTTCTGCAGAACTATCATCCATATATTTTAAGCTAAAAACAACCTTCCATAAGTTGGGTAATTTGCTTAAACATTGCGCTAAAACTTTATTTAGCTCTTTTTTTTCTAAAGGATTTACTTCTTCAAATGCAATGGGTATTGGTTTACTTTTCCAATGTCCATTTTCTTTAAAAAAATCATCCTCTGGAGTATCAATTATTGATAATTTTTCTTTTCTAAAACTATCAACTACTTTATTTTTAAGAATTGAAATCAGCCATGTTAATTCAGAACTTTCACCTTTAAAATTTGCTCTTGCTTGCAATGCAGATAAAAATGTTTCTTGAACTAAATCTTCTGCTAACTGTTCAGAAAAAACTTTTTTTAAAGCAAAATTGTAAAGTTTATCGGCATATTGGTCAACCCATAAAGCCGGACTAGTTAAATTTTCATTATCCATCTACTCAAATATACCGAATACAGTTCATCAACTACGTTCATATTAACTTAGTCGGTAAAGTCTAGTATTCCTTACAGAAAATTTAAAAAAATATTAAGAATTGTAAAACGTGAACTTATTGCATTAAAAGCTGGTATATGTTTCCTCTATTACCAGTTAAAAGAATTAAATCTCCATTTTTTGCCTTTTGTAAAGCATTAAAGTTTTGAGTAGAAATATTTGTCCAAGTATTACCTCCATCTGTAGAGTAATCTGTTCCAGAAGAACCAGTTGCAAAACAGATTTTATCATTAAAATACTCTACAGCAGAACGATAACCCAATACAGGTTTCAAAGGCTTTTTCCAAGTTTTACCTCCATTTGTAGTCATTAACACATTATTACTGTTTTCTTTATCTTTTAAATAATCCCCACCTACTACTAAACCTAGTTTTGAATTATAAAAAGCAGCTGAAAATGGTCCTGTGCTATTTTTTCCTTGTAAAATTGGTATTGCATAACTTTTCCAAGTTTTACCAAAATTGGCAGAATAATAAATATTTGATACTGTACCTCCACTTGCAATCCACACTTTCCCGTCTGGTAATGTTCTAATTGTTGTACCACTTGCAGCAAACCCTGCTTCACCTTTGGCTAAATTTTTGTTTAAATTTTTAGAAATGTCTTGCCAAGTTAAACCGCCATCAACAGTTTTTAATAACTGCATTTTATTGTTTATTGGATCGCCAAATATGATACCTTGCTGTTGATTCCAAAAAGACATTCCATCTAAAAAGATTAAAGAGTCAGTATTTTTATATACTTCTGTCCAACTTTTACCTCCATCTACTGTAGATAAAATATAAGCTGGAGAACCTGCATTAACCACTATTGCTTTTAAATCATCAAATGCCTCTATATCTCTAAAATCTAGCTTTTCATATCCTTTAGGCTGTGTCCATTGCCATGTTTTACCACCATCTAAAGTTTTACCAATTTGTCCATTACTACCGCTAACCCAAGCAACTGAATTAGATAAAACTGATAAGCCACGCATGCTTGTATTTTTTCCCGTAGTTAACTCTTTTAAAGTATAAGTTTGGGCAAAGCTGATAATTGGAGAAAGTAAAAGAATGTAGAAAATACGTTTCATAAAATGGCTATTAATTTTGATGTTAAATTTATAAAATAATGAGCTATTATTTTACTCTCTTCCAGTTTTCGGTTCTACCAATTAAAGAAATACCAATATATCCTCGCATATTTAACTGATTTAAACCAGTCATACTCATATTTCCACTATAGGTTTTACCTGTTTTTGGGTCGTAAACTTTGCCTTCAGTCCACTTAACACCATCATATGCAAAGTCTTTTACAATATTTAACCCTAATAATGGGTTAGATTTAAGTTTTGCGTCTGGATTTTTAATATCAAGTTTAGGTTTCCCGTTTTCATTAGGCTCTTTAATCCATACTAATTTACCGAAATATTTATCGCCTTTTTTATAAATTTCAATTTGGCCCTCGCCTGATGAGTTCAGCCATTTTCCTAAAATATCATCAGCTTTTTGAGCGAATACGGAACTAGAGAGTGTAATTAATAGAAACAGTGGTGCTAATTTTTTAAACATTACAATTGGGATTTTATGTGATAAAAGTAATAAATAGGATTAAAAAAACAGTAATTATAATTCTACATAGTTGTAAAACTAAACTGTTTATTTACAACAAAACCTAGAACGTAAGTAATGGCTCTTTTAGTGTTAATGTGTTTTAATTAAATGCTTAACTAGTTTTAATAACAATTATAAAACAAAACCCACTTCAAATAAATTTAAAGTGGGTTTTTTCCAGTATTTAAAAAGCTATTCTTGATTTAATATCTCATTCATTTCTGTTAGAATAATTGGCTTACCGTCAGTAATTACAATTGTATGTTCATGTTGTGCCATAAAGCCTCCTTTATTACCTAACATCGTCCAGCCGTCACTTTGAGTATCTGCATAAGTTGATGTGGTTGAAATGAATGTTTCTATAGCAACTACTGAGTTTTTCTTAAATCTTCTTTGATCATATTTATTTTTGTAGTTGAGTAATTCATCGGGCTGTTCGTGTAAACTTCTTCCAATTCCATGCCCGCCGAGGTTTTTAATTACACTAAACCCTCTTTTTTTAGCCTCAGTTTCTATTAAAAATCCAATATCTGCAATCTTCACTCCACCTTTTATATTATTAAGTGCCTTTTTCAAAATTTCTTTTGATGCATTAACTAATTTTTGGTGTTGATGAATATCATTACCCAGCACAAAAGAAGCACCATTATCCGACCAAAAGCCATTTAATTCAGCCGAAACATCAATATTGATTAAATCGCCATCTTTTAATATTTTTTTATCTGATGGAATACCATGACAAATTTCGTTATTTACACTAATGCAAGTATATCCAGGGAAACTATAAGTAAGATAAGGAGCCGATTTTGCGCCATAATCTGAAAGAATTTTAGCACCAAATAAATCAAGCTCTTTGGTTGTCATTCCTATCCGAGCATATTTAATCATTTCTTTTAAAGTAAACGCAACAGCTTCACTGGCTTTTTGCATTCCTAACAATTCTGATTCTGTAGAGATGGACATAATTATTTTAGTTTCTCTTTTTTACTCATTTACAAACATTGTATTGAGCATTTGATGTGTATAAAGGTAGGTTTTAATCAAATATAATTTGACATTAAACTGCTTAAAAAAGAAATTTTAGCAATAACTTGTTGAAAAAAGGATAGTTACCTATTTAAGAAAGTATACTAAAACAAACTGATAGTATATTAATATTTCATATTCAAGTCAAACTCATATTTCATCCCTTCATAACCAAGTATTTTACGCATTAAACCCATTTGCCCACAGAGATAATCTTCTCTTCCAATGCACATTCCTACAAAATTAAGTACATTTTCGGGGAAAAAGTCAATATTCATTCCCATCGGAAAATCTTTAGCTAATTCAATATCGCTTACCTCTAAAAGTTTTTGGTAAAGCAAGGGCGAAATAGCGTGAAAGCTCTCTTTCAAATCTGCTAATGAAGGATATTTAAAACTCTCATTTAAGGCCTTCCCTTGAAAAAACAAATCGCTATAGGGGTTTTCCATAGCTAGTCCCAAAACTTTAGCTAGCGCAAAGCGCATATCTAAAAAATTTCCGGCCATCCAAATGATATGGTTGGTATTACCTTCTATCCTTTTCAAGGCATCCTCTTCGCTAATACCATCAATTAGCAACAAGAAACTTTGACTATGCCCACGAAATGCGGGAATAATAATGTCAATTTTGTGTGATTTTGGATGATCTATCATCATATAATTAGCTAATTAAAGATTTAATTTTATTCCAGTTATCAACAATCATCCAAATATTAATTAGAAAAAGTATACTACCAATAAGCAAACCTGCTGGGCCCATTGAGGTAAAAGTAGCATTGTGACACAAAATTCCAATCATTACCGGGAAAATCATTACAGCGCCTAATGTTCTTGTTTTAGGGAAAATTACCAAAATACCTGAAATCAATTCAATAAGCCCTACTAATGGCAATATCCATTTTATAGTCATCATTGCTGCACCAACTTTTTGCATTTCTGCATCCATTGGCGGAATTGGGTTGTAATGTAGAAATTTATCTAAACCTGCATTAATAAACATTAAGCCAAAAAGCACAAATAGTATTGTTTTTAAAATTTTCATGTTTTTTTTTAATTAGTAATATAAATATAATTGTTTGTTTTTGAATGGATATTATTTCTCTTTACAAGCACATTCATGATGCTCACTGATATACGCTATACTTTGTTTACAAATTTGTTTTAAAACCGAAATATTAACATCAGCTAGTTTTTTAATGTAAATACAGGCTTTAGCGATTTTAATTTTTCCTAACTCAGCTATTAATACCTCGCTTTCTGGAGTTGGAGAATAAACATATAATGAAAATGCTGCCTTACGAGGAGAAAAGCCAATTATCGGTGCATTGCCTTCGTGCCCACTTGCATACTTGTAATGATAACTCCCAAATCCAATAATAGTTGGTCCCCACATTTTTGGTTCAAAGCCAGACCACTCTTTCATTAATTTAATGAGTTCAAAACTATCTGCTTTCTTTTGGTCATTTTCTACAAAATGATTAATAAAATCAGCTACGCTAACGGTTGTTTCATTGGTTTTATTTGATTTAGCCATAAGATACTAATTGTCAATCTTCCTTATCACTTTATAGCTTTGTTCGAGCTAAGTTATGGTCATATTAAATTTACAATAAAATTTGAAATGTTTTTGATTAAAAAATACCGCAAAATTCTAACTACTCTTTAGTAGGTTCTAAAAAAGGTATATGCACTGTAATAGACTTTAGGGATATTAAATAAGAGATGGCAGCGCTAAATGGCTATTTTAATTAAAAAAGGTAATTTTCACAAAGAAAATTACCTTCCTATTTTTTAAATTTAGTACCCAAGAGGAGATTCGAACTCCCACACCAATACAGGCGCCAGCCCCTCAAGCTGGTGCGTCTACCAATTCCGCCACCTAGGTATGTTTTCTGAGCTAGTGTGTCTCTAACATCCAGATAGATATTTAAATCTACAGGCTTCAAAGATATAAGTTTTTAGTTGGCTTGCCAATAAATCTTGTTTTCTGAAACCTTATTTGCCAACATATCGCTAATTTTTTTCAGTGCGGCATTGGTTACACATTTATTTTCAAGTGCAACAGCCATCATTAGGTTACCTTTTTCAGTAATATAAAATTGACTTGGCTGTATCACGGCATTTCGCTTTAATAATGCGAAATTTTTAGGTGATGTTTCTTCAAATGCTTTACCTAAAGCAACGGTAAACCATATATTATTTTTATTACCACTAAGTTCTACACCCATTGGTACATTAAAAGTGGGCGTAAGGATTTTAATTTCGAATTTTTCTTTATCAACCGCTAAATTAAGGTCTTTAACTTCATAACCTAGTTCAACAAGCATACGTCTTAAATCTGCGGCAACAATTGGAGTACAGCTCTGAGATTTAGCAAATTGAGAAAATACGAATAAACAAAATATTAGAATTAAAGAAGTTTTTTTCATGGCTTTTAAATTTAAAAGCTAAATTATATAATGCGGCAATCGCTAACAATACCGTAAATAGGGTATTTATTGCTAAGTAAAAATACGGATGTTAATTATTATACTTGAAAAGACAATCCATCATAAGCCAATTTAATATGAGAAGGTAATTCCTTTTCAACATCGGCATGTAAGCCTAAATTATGGCTCATGTGTGTAAAGTAGGTTGTTTCGGCACCAATTAAATTGGCAAAATCAATAGCTTCGCTTAAAGTAAAATGAGAAATATGAGAATCTAACTGTAAAGCATTAATTACCAGAATTTTAGTTCCTTTAATTTTTTCTATCGATTCGGCAGATACAGTTTTTGCATCTGTAATATAAGTAAAGTCTTTAATTCGATATCCCTTAACTGGGAGTTTATAATGCATTACATCAATAGGAGTAATTAAATTTCCTTTCACTTCAAAAGCCTCATCTTCTACGGTAAATAAATTTATCAATGGCAATCCATGATATTTAACATCAGAAAAAATATAAGCAAATTCTCTTTTTAAAGCTTCTTGTACTCGTGGAGCCGCATAAATATCAATGTGTTTCTTAAGAATATAATTAAATGGCCTAATATCATCTAATCCTGCAATGTGGTCTTTATGTTCATGAGTATATAAAATGGCATCTAAATCCATTACTCCTGCTCTAAGCATTTGATATCTAAAATCTGGGCCACTATCTATTACAATAGTAGTATCATCAATCTCAATCAAAACTGAAACTCTTAGTCTCTTATCTCTTTTATCTGCAGATTTACATACAATACAACCACAACCAATTACTGGAATGCCTTGTGATGTGCCTGTACCTAAAAATGTGATTTTCAAAATTTTAATAATTAGCTGCTTGGATAAGCAATTATACTTAAAAAACGCCTAAAACAAAAAGGTTTGAACAATTGTCCAAACCTTTTTAATATATCATTAGGTTAAAATTATCTTAAATCAATTACTTCTACTCCTGGATATTTTTTAGCATCAAAGGCAAAAGTAGTTTCTGGAACTTTTACATTTGGTGTAAATGTTTTTACATTATAAGTGTAAGTATTTCCATTTTTTTCATAAATAATCACATTAGCTATCTGCTTTGAGATTTTATCAATACTTAAACGTACTTTTAATACTGACTTTTTAGTATTTGTTGGCGATAGATCTATCATTTGATAAACTTTAGCACCTATTTTACTTTCACCAGTATAAGCATACTTAAATCCTTTTTCATAAATGGTAAAAATCTTTGCAGGGTTAATGGCATCACCACTATTATCTACATTAGAGATCTGTACTTCTTGATCATTTTTTAAATAAGTCCATTGTACTTTTCCATCGCTAATTAAATCTTGATTTGTCATGGCAACTTTGTATTTGTTGGCATTAGCTTTTACATATAAAGTACCTTGTTGTGTTTCTTTGACCTTTGCTTTTTCATTATTTAGCGTAAAAGTAAAATCTGTTTTTACAATATCATAAGAACGGTATTTCTTACTAACAGCTGCTAAAATCTCTTTAGCTTTAACATCAGTTTGGGCATTTGCTTTAAAACCTATTGTACCTAATACGAGTAATGCTATAATTAATCTTTTCATATTTTTATTTTTTTTTGCCAGTAACGCTTAAATTTCAAACTGACAGCGAGTAAATTCTATTATTTATTCTTTAATGTACTCAAGAACTGTTCCAAAGCATATTGATCTGGCAATAAAACTTCTCTAGCTTTACTTCCTTCAAACGGACCAACAACTCCCGCAGCTTCTAACTGATCTATTATTCTACCAGCCCTATTGTAGCCCAACTTCATTTTACGTTGAATTAATGATGTCGAGCCTTGCTGATGAGTTACAATCAACTGTGCAGCATCTTCAAACAGCGGATCTCTATCATCTGGATCGAAATCTGCTCTATTAGATTCAGCATTTTCATCGATATATTCTGGCAGTTGATAAGCATCCGGATAACCGCGTTGGTTACCAATAAATTCAGAAATACGATCTACTTCTGGTGTATCAACAAAAGCGCACTGTAGTCTTATTAAGTCGCTACCTGTAGATAAAAGCATATCTCCTCTACCAATTAATTGATCGGCACCACCACTATCTAAAATCGTTCTCGAATCTATTTTAGACAATACCCTAAACGCTAACCTTGCTGGGAAATTCGCCTTAATTGTACCAGTAATAATGTTTACAGATGGTCTTTGCGTTGCTAAAACTAAATGAATACCAATGGCTCTGGCTAATTGTGCTAAACGTGCAATTGGCGCTTCTACCTCTTTACCAGCAGTCATCATTAAATCTGCAAATTCATCAACCACTAAAACAATAAAAGGTAAAAAACGGTGGCCATTATTTGGGTTAAGCTTACGTTTGATAAATTTATCGTTGTACTCTTTTAAATTTCTTACCTGCGCATCTTTCAATAAATCATAACGCTGATCCATCTCAATACACAAAGAGTTTAATGTATTTACCACCTTTTTAGTATCGGTAATAATGGCATCTGCTTCACCTGGAAGTTTAGCTAAGAAATGTCTTTCAATTCTATTAAATAGCGTTAGCTCTACTTTTTTAGGGTCAACCAATACAAATTTCAGTTGCGCTGGATGTTTTTTAAATAATAACGAAACCAAAATTGCATTGATACCAACAGATTTACCTTGACCAGTTGCTCCCGCTACTAACAAGTGAGGCATTTTGGCTAAATCGGCAATAAAAACTTCATTACTAATTGTTTTACCTAAGGCAATTGGCAAATCCATTGTGTTTGTTGCCCATTTTTCAGTATTCAAAATACTACGCATCGAAACCATTTCTGGATGTTGATTTGGAACCTCAATACCAATCGTTCCTTTACCTGGCATTGGCGCTATAATACGAATACCTAAGGCTGCTAAACTTAAAGCAATATCGTCTTCTAAGTTTTTAATTTTCGAAATCCTAACTCCAGGAGCTGGAATAATTTCATATAAAGTAACCGTTGGACCAATAGTAGCTTTAATTTTGTCAATTTCTATATTGTAGTGATTTAGAGTCTCTACAATTTTATTCTTGTTGGCTTCCAATTCTTCAGAATTAACCGAAATTTTATTGGAGCCGTAATCTTCTAGTAAATTTAAATTTGGATATTGATAACCAGACAGATCTAATTTTTCATCATAATTTCCAAACTGTTCAACTAAACCATCAGCTTTTGTTTCTTCTTCGCTTTTTTCTACGGTAAAAGCTGGCTCTGGCACAACTTCTATCGGCATTGCTACTGCAGCAACCGTCGGATTTAATAAAACATTACTTGCTAGTGGAGTTGAAGCTAATATATCATCGATACTTTCTTCTTGACTTTCAAAACGATTCGGAGTTAAAATGACATTTTGCTCCTTTTTCTCTCCTATTTTATCGTTAATATTAAATTCAACCTGTTCTGCAATTTCTTCTTTAGCTCTGTTCTGTGAAACTTCTTCTCTAATATCATTTACATAATCTGGAACTTCATTATCTAAAAAAACTTCTTTTTCACGCTTTGGAATTTTAAAATCGATGTTATAGGCTATAATTAATACAGTTAAGCCTAAAAAAACAATTAAACCACCAACTCCAGCTTCTCCAATTTGCGCAACCAACAATTTGTTACTCCAATAGCCAAACTCCCCTTCTATAAAGTGCGGTACGTCTGAAAAGAATGAATGTGCAAAACCAAAACTCAACGAAATAAATAATATCAAGAAAAGACTATATGCTAAAGATTTCTCTATTGAGAAAATTTTAACTTTAAACAACATCCGATAGCCTATTACAAAAAATACAAATACAAATAAAAAAGATGCAATGCCAAACCACTCGTAAATAAACTGATGTGACAATAATGCGCCAAATTTACCTAGCCAATTTTCTACTATAGGAACATTAACTCCACTGTTTTTTAACTCATCTACCGTTTTAAATAAATTGCTCCATCCACCGTTTGCATCTATCACATAACTCTGATCTTCTTGCCAAGTAAATGCATAAGATGTAAATGCAATGAAAAAGTAGATGGAAATAATGATAAAGAAAAGTCCAATTATTTTAATTAATCGGCCATTTTGTAAATCAAAAGAAGGTAAGATATCTGCTTTAATTCGGGATGTTTTACTCGTAGATTGGCTTTGCCCAGCTTTATCTGAGGCATTATCTTGTTTAAATGAGTTTGGTTTAAATGAATTCCCCTTTATCGGCATCTTTCGTTAAATATTATTAATTAACAAATATAAAATATATAGTTGTTTGTAATGTATAAATCCTAAACGATTTAATGAAATTATTTTAATTTATCAAATGTGTTAGCAAAAATTATTTATAACGAAATTAAACTTTCGTTATAAGAAAATGTCCTATTTAAAACTGATTAAATTTTCGATTTTGATAGTTTTGTTTTAGGTTTATCCTGCTTAATTAAAATTGAGCAGGATTTTTTTGTTTCCTACTCACTATATCAGATTATTTTTGTTAATTTATGTTCTAGTTTTAGAAAATTTTTAAAATGGATATTACGCAACTCGAAACACTTATCGAAAATAACCAAGTTGATGAAGTTATTGCGTTACTTTCGCAAAAACCAGAACTTGCTAATCAAACAACCTCGCACCAAATTAGTCCTGTTTTATTAGCCTGCTATTATCAAAAACAAGAATTAGCGAATAAAATTTCAGAATTTATTTCAGAAATAGACATTTTTGATGCTTGTGCTATCGGTAAACTTGATGATGTTACCTTTTTAATTTCCAATAATCCATCATTAATTACCACCTATTCTGTTGATGGATTTACACCATTAGGTTTAGCTTGTTATTTTGCTCACGAAGAAATTGCAAAATTTTTAGTACTTAAAGGTGCCGAAGTTAACATAGCAAGTAAAAATGGATTTAATGTGTTTCCAATCCATTCTGCAGTGGCAGCAAATAATTTTAATATTACAAAAATGCTGTTGGCTAGTGGCGCTTATCCAAATGTTTGTCAAAAATCTGGTGTTGCCCCTTTACATTCTGCCGCACAATTAGGCAATATAGAATTGATTATTTTATTATTAGAGCATGGTGCTGAAGTTACCTTACGTATGGAAGGCGGAAAACTACCTGCAGATTTAGCCGCCGATAAAGGTTTTACAGAAATTGCAGAGATTTTAAGACCTGAAGATTAACTCCAAACCACTAAAAGGGGCTTTTATT
>JAIELS010000213.1 GCA_019752795.1 Sphingobacteriaceae bacterium | reverse complement strand
TGCCGGAACATCGTATCTCATTTCTTCACAAATTCTAAAAAAATGATCAACAGCATTACGACTAGTAAATACTACAGCAGTAAAATCTGCTAAGTTAACTTTATCTTTTCTAAAGTCTCTTGATGGTACACCTTCAACATGAATAAAAGACCTAAAATCTATTTTCAAATTGTACTTTTTAGCCAAATCAAAATAAGGCGACTTCTCTGTTTCTGGCTTTGGTAAAGTGATTAGTATACTTTTTACTTTACGCAACCTATCTTCTTTCTTTTCCTGCATTTTAACTCATTACCTTTAAAAACCTATTGCCTTGATTAATATTAATATAGGGCAAATTTCGAGGGTGCAAAAGTACAAAATTAAATAGACTTTAGGAAACCGATAGTTAGATATTATATTAATTCCGGCTCTAATAAACTGAAACACAAAAATTATAAGCAGTAAAACTACTGCGATACCAATGTAATACACCCCGTATTTAAGCGGAGATAGTGCGAACGCAAGCACTAAGGGCATAAACAGCAATGAAACATTAAAATAACTTAAATATAATATAGAAATGTACTCGCCTACTGGTTTTTGAATATTAAATATAAATCCTAACAATTTTAAAACAACAATTTTTAATCCGTAAAAACCTATAATTAAAAGAGAAATCGTTATATAAAATTGAAAACCAGTTTGCACCTCACCTAACCTTTTAAACTGAGCAGCTAAATAAAAAAACAAACCTACAGTAAATCCAAATTGTACAAATAAAACCAAAAAAAGCCAAGAGGTAAAAAGATTATCTTCTTTATTTAAATTAGTTAATATCCTATTGCTAAAAAAAGATTGAATGATAGCGGTTAACTGTTTTGAAAATGTTTGATTCAATAGCGCAAAGATAAAAATCAACACCATAATAGTGGTTAGTACCCAAACGTCGCCCTTTGGCAATAAATCACCTTTTTGTACTGTTAAAATATTATTGTCTTTTGAAACGTAATTCTGAATAAGTGCATCAGCATTAAAAATTGGAAAACCAAACCCTTTACTTAAACTATCTGCCAACTTTGCTTGAGCTATAGAATCTAGTGGGCGTAACAGCGTTGGGCTGATGGTATCTCTTTGTACAACAAGATTTGCAGAATCTAAAACAGGTGTTAAAAACAATGCATTGGCATTACTATCTAATCTAGTAGGCACTTGAGCCTTAATAGTAAATATTATTGCACAAAAGCACAATGAAGTAAACCAAATAACCTTTTTTAACATTTAAATAAATACCGGGTTTATACGAATTGTTGATTTACAAATTTAGTGCATTATTATTTTCATTTCCTAATTGTAGCATTAAACATATTTTAATTGACGGTTTACGCTAAAATTATGGCATTAATTAATTTACATTTGTGCATGGCCGGTATTTACATCCACGTTCCTTTCTGCAAAAAAGCTTGCACATATTGCGATTTTCATTTCACTACTTCAACAAAGTATATAAATGAAATGGTAGATGCTATTTGTTTGGAAATTAAACTCAAAAAATATCGTTTAGCAGATCAACAAGTTGGTAGCATTTATTTTGGCGGTGGCACTCCCTCTGTCTTACCTTCAGCTTCGCTAGAAAAAATATTTAATACTTTAACTGAAAATTTTTCTATTTCAACCAATGCAGAAATTACAATAGAAGCCAATCCAGATGATCTTGATTCTAAAAAAATAGCCGAATTACGCCAATTTCCTATTAATAGATTTAGTATCGGAATTCAATCTTTTTTTAACGAAGACTTAGTTTGGATGAATAGAGCACATACTGCAATTGAAGCCGAAAGCTGTATTAAAAGAAGTCAAGATGCCGGATTTGATAATCTAAGCATCGATTTAATTTATGGTTATCCATTACTAACTGATGAGAAATGGTTATCGAATATTGAAAAAACAATTGCTTTACAAACGCCACACATATCTGCATACTCTTTAACTGTTGAGGCTAAGACAGCCTTGGCTAATGCTATAGAAAAAGGCAAACAAACTGGCTTAAGTGATGAGCAAAGCGTTGCGCAGTTTATTATTTTAACAGAAAAACTTGCAAAAGCTGAATTTGAACATTACGAAATTTCTAACTATGCCTTACCAGGAAAATATGCCGTTCACAATACCAATTATTGGAGGGGTGTACCTTATTTAGGCATTGGCCCTTCTGCACATGGCTTTGATGGTTACAATAGATATTTAAATATTGCAAACAATGCTAAATATATGGCTTTATTAGCCGACAATAAATTAGCTGAAACTGTTGAAGAACTTAGTGGAAATGACCGTTTTAATGAATATATCATGACCTCTCTTCGCACCATGTGGGGAATAAATATACAGAAAATTAATCTCGATTTCGGTAAAAACTATGTAACACGTGTTGAGAAAGAAATAAAGCCATATTTAGCAAATGGGCAACTAACGCTTGATAATAATCTCATCAAATTAACCCAAACTGGTAAATTATTTGCCGACGGCATTGCTTCAGCGCTTTTTGCAGAAAACGAAGATTATTTGTAATTTGAAAAATGGAAACTAAAGTAGTTTGGATTACGGGAGCGTCATCAGGTATCGGTGAAGCATTAGTTTATGCTTATGATAACCTTGATACGAAATTGATTATCTCATCCAGAAAAAGTGAAGAACTTTTCAAAGTTAAGGCAAATTGCTTACACAAAGCTAATATTCAAATACTGCCATTAGATTTAGAAAACCATGCTTCTCTATCTAGCAAAGCTGATGAGGCACTTAAAATATTTGGAAATATTGACATCCTAATTAATAGTGGTGGAATTAGTCAGCGAAGTTTAGCAATGAAAACAGATTTAGCTACCGAAAAACGTTTTTTGGACGTTAATTTTTGGGGAACCGTAATTTTAAGCAAAGCTGTTTTACCACAAATGCTGGCTCAAAATAGTGGTAGTATTATTGCAATTAGCAGTTTAGTTGGCAAGTTCGGTACGCGTTATCGCTCATCCTATGCCGCATCTAAACACGCTCTTCATGGCTATTTTGATTCCTTAAGAATTGAAATAGATAATCCTAATATCCATATCATGTTGGCTTGCCCAGGCTTTATAAAAACTAACGTCACTATTAATGCGCTTACTGCAGATGGCTCTGCCCAAGGAACAATGGATGACGCTCAAGAAAATGGAATGTCGGCAACTGATTTTGCTAAACAATTAATAAAGGATATTAAAGCCAAAAAAGAAGAAGTATATATTGGTGGCAAAGAAGTAAAAGGAATTTTAATCAAAAGATTTTTTCCTAAATTATTCTCTAAAATAATTAAAAAAGCTAAAGTAGTATAAATAAAAACCTGTAAAACAGCTAATTAAAAATTATTTTTAATTTTTAAAAACCAAAATAATATTAATCTCCGTATCTCTCTTCATAAAAATCAACAATTATGAAAAGAATATTATTATCAGCATTTGTCGTAGTAGCTATGGCATTTACAACTCAGGTTAAAGCACAAAAAAATCCAATGGTTGGTGGTGCTGCAATGTATGCAAATAAAGATATCGTAGACAATGCAGTTAACTCAAAAGACCATACTACTTTAGTTGCTGCTGTACAAGCTGCAGGTTTAGTAGAAACTTTAAAAAGCGCTGGACCATTTACTGTATTTGCACCAACAAATGCCGCTTTTGACAAATTACCAGCAGGTACTGTAGGCACATTAGTTAAACCTGAAAACAAAGCAACTTTAACTAAAATTTTAACTTACCATGTTGTTGCGGGTAAATTAGGCAGTAAAGAAGTAGCAGCGGCAATTAAAGCTGGCGGTGGTAAAGCAGAATTAACAACTGTTCAAGGCGGTAAATTATGGGCTTGGATGGAAGGTAAAAACTTAATGTTAAAAGACGAAAATGGTGGAACATCAATGGTTACTATTGCAGACGTTTTTCAAAGCAATGGTGTAATTCACGTAATTGATACGGTATTAATGCCAAAATAAGAGGTCAATCATTCAGGTTTATTTTGTTTAGGCGTTTCGAAATTCGGGACGCCTTTTTTATGTTCTATTTACATCAAATTATCATAGACTTAACATTTATGAGATTAATCATATTTTTTTTAAATTTTAATTTACACTTTTGTGTAGGTAATTGATTAGACCATTTTTTACCTGATATTTACTTTATTGCACATTATGAGCTTTATTTTAAAACCTGTTGATACCGTTGAATCAATTAGTCCGGAAGATTTCAAAAAAAATTATCTAGACCCTAGAAAACCATTAATCATTAAAGGTCTAACTAAAGATTGGCCAGCTAGAGAAAAGTGGACAACCGATTATTTAAAAGAAATTGGTGGAGATATTGAAGTCAATTTAGTGGATAATTCTAAAGCAGATCCAAATAAACCTATTAATGCTTCTATAGCATCTATGAAATTTGGCGATTATTTAGATTTGATTAAAAGAGAACCTACAGAACTTCGTATTTTCTTTTTTAACCTCTTTAAACATGTTCCAAGTTTAATTAACGACATTAAAATCCCTAAAGATTTAATGGGTGGCTTTATTGAAAGTATGCCTGCAATGTTTTTTGGAGGTTCAAATTCTGTTACTTTCTTACATTACGATATAGATTTACCTCATCTTTTCCATACGCATTTTGGTGGCAGGAAGCACATTATTTTATTTGATAATAAATGGAAAGAGCGTTTATACTGCTTACCAAATGCAACTTATGCATTAGAAGATTATGATGTAGCCAATCCAGATTTTAAAAAATTCCCCGCATTAAACGGTGTAGAAGGTTACGAAGTATTTTTAGAACATGGCGATACCTTATTTATGCCAACAGGAATGTGGCATTGGATGAAATATGTTGACGGATCATTCTCTTTAAGCTTAAGAGCTTGGGACGCATCTTTAAGCCGAAAAGCGGCAAGTGTTTTCAATTTGGCAATTAAAGGTGGTTTAGATAGCGTTTTAAAAATGGTTTTCAAAAAGCCTTATGCAGAATGGAGAGAGCGCAGATCGGTAGTAATTGCTGAAAGAGCATTAAAAAAAGGACTTCCGAAATAAATTACATAGATAAAGCAATTTCAGCGGGGCATCGGTTACGGTAGCCCCGCTTTTTGTTTCAATCTTTTACCCCTAAATCTCCTAAAGGAGACTTGGCAAAAGTATTTCCACTACAATCGGGTTTAAATTATTAACGCAATTACAACTATTTAAAGCAAATTCCCCCTCAAAGTTTACAAATACATATTTTCTTAATTAAATTAGCAAAATATGGAGCCAATTAACCTTACCGAAAAACAAAAAATGCTGGCTGGCAAAGCTTATCAAGCTGGCGATACAGAATTATCAAAAGAGAGATTAAAAGCCAGAGAAATAATTTTTGAGTTTAATAACTTGGCACCAAAATTCATCAAGCAACGAAAAGAACTGTTAAAAAGACTATTCGGCAAAACAGAAAAAATGTTTTATGTAGAGCCTCCTTTTAGGTGCGATTATGGTTACAACATAGAAATTGGCGATAATTTTTATGCCAATTTCAACCTTATAATTTTAGATTGTGCAAAAGTGAGCATTGGCAATAATGTATTCATCGCTCCAAATGTTGCAATTTACACAGCAGGTCATCCAATGCATGCACATTTACGCAACCAAGAGTATGAATGGGCACAAGAAATAACCATTGGTAATAGCGTTTGGATTGGCGGCAACGTTGTCATTAATCCAGGTGTAAAAATTGGTTCAAACGTGGTAATAGGCTCTGGCAGTATAGTTACAAGAGATATCCCCGACAATGTTTTTGCGGCAGGAAATCCCTGTAAGGTAATTCGTCAAATTACAGATGAAGACAAAGATTTTTACTACAAAAATTTCCAATTGGAAGAATAAAAATTGTGCAAGTATTAGTTCTTTTTTTTAAAAAAAATTAAATAAAAAACTAGCTACTATGATCTACAATAACCTTCCAAACTCCGCCAATCTTACGAAGCAATAACGTAAAGTACCCTTTAGGTTCATCTTTTTCGCGTTTTAAATGCCAACTACCTAAAACAAAAGCAATATCTTTATTTAGGAACTCTACTTTTTTTATCCCAAAAGTTAAAAAACCCATCGCATTCTTATCAGGGTATCCCTTTTTATAATTGTCTAAAGTTTTCTGCCACCCATATGTAGGTCCGCTTTTACCTACAAAAAGTAAACTATCCGATTTAAGGTAACCTTGCATATAAGCCTCTATATTACCAGAATTCCAATCAGAACGTTGTTTTTTTAAAGCTTGCAACACTGCTTTTTTATCAGTCTCCGTTTGTCCAAAAACACTAATACTTATACAGCAAAAAAATAAAATAACTAAATTTTTCATGTTATTGTTCTTTGATATTAATAAATAAAAATGATCAATTTTTGTTGAAATCAAAAAACAAATTGAATTAATAAATAGAATGCCAATAACTAATCATTTCAATTCTATTTATTTCCGTTTTGAAAATTAAATTAATGTCCTAAACAAGTTCAAATTATGACACCTAGCTTAAATTAATAATCAACTAAACTTTTACCTTCGATAATCCGTATATATGAAATTATGAGAGGTTTCGAATTTTCTAAGTTTTTACCAAAAGATAGTCCAAAAGGAGGTTTTGATGAAATGTTAAAGCTTTTTACGGAACTTTTAAACTATACTGCAGGAAATGCTGGCGAAACTTTAGCCTGGATGAATGAATTAGACAAACAATATAAATTTACCAATAACGATTACGCGATGGGTGATTTTATAGCTGATTTGAAAGAAAAAGGTTATCTAAAAGAAGAAAACGGAGAACCAAAAATCACAGCAAAAACCGAACAAACCATCCGTAAATCTGCCTTAGAAGAAATTTTTGGCAAACTTAAAAAAGCTGGAAAAGGCAATCACAATAGTAATCTTTCTGGCATTGGCGAAGAGAAAAATGCCGATAGACGCGAGTACAATTTTGGCGATAGCTTAGATCAAATTGACATGACAGCATCGATACAAAATGCTCAAATTAATCATGGTATTGGAGATTTTACCTTAACCGACCGCGATTTAGAAGTAGAAGAAAAGGATTACAAAACTTTAACTTCTACAGTGTTGATGATAGACATTTCTCACTCTATGATTTTATACGGCGAAGACAGAATTACGCCGGCAAAAAAAACGGCAATGGCTTTAGCTGAGTTGATTAAAACCAAATACCCAAAAGATACTTTAGATATAGTTGTTTTTGGAAACGATGCATGGCCAATTACTATTAAAGATTTGCCTTACCTACAAGTTGGCCCTTACCATACAAACACCTTGGCAGGATTAGAGCTAGCGACTGATTTATTACGCAGAAGAAAAACACACAATAAGCAAATATTTATGATTACCGACGGCAAGCCAACTTGCTTAAAAGAAAATGGTAGGTATTATAAAAATAGCATGGGTTTAGATAGGAAAGTGATTGGAAAAACATTAAATATGGCAGCACAATGCAAGCGTTTGAATATTCCAATTACTACATTTATGATTGCACAAGACCCTTATTTACAACAATTTGTTCGTCAATTTACGCAAGTTAATGGTGGTAGAGCTTTTTATAGCTCACTATCAGGATTAGGTGAATACATTTTTGAAGATTACATAAAGAATAGAAGAAAAACATTTAGAAAGAGTTAAAGGTTACAGGTTAAAATTTACAGGACTGGATGCTTAAATTCGGCTACTTTAACTAAACGACGTTGACATGTAACTCATAACTCGCAACACATAACACAACTATGCAAGCTAAAACATTAGGCGAATTAAAAGCCACTAACTATACCTCGTTAAGCGTTAAAGAAGAATTAAGAAAAAACTTAATTACGCAATTACAAAATAAAGAAGAAGGATTTGAGGGCATTTTAGGTTATGAGGAAACTGTTATTCCAGAGTTACAGACTGCCATATTATCTCGTCACAATATTTTATTATTGGGTTTACGTGGGCAAGCTAAAACAAAAATTGCCCGTTTAATGGTTAATTTATTGGATGAATATATTCCTTACATAACCGGAAGTGAAATTTTCGATGACCCGTTGAACCCAATATCGTGGTTTGCAAAAAATGAAATTGCTACCAAAGGTGATGATACCCCGATTTCTTGGCAGCACCGTAGTGAGCGTTACACAGAGAAATTAGCCACACCAGATGTAACTGTAGCTGATTTAATTGGCGATGTTGACCCAATTAAAGCCGCAACCTTAAAGCTTACTTATAACGACGAACGTGTTATCCATTTTGGTTTAATTCCGAGAGCGCACCGTAGCATTTTTGTAATTAATGAACTGCCCGACTTACAAGCTCGTATTCAAGTGGCTTTGTTTAATATGTTACAAGAAAAAGACATCCAAATACGTGGTTTTAAATTGCGTTTGCCTTTAGATGTACAATTTGTATTTACAGCAAATCCAGAAGATTACACCAATCGCGGTAGCATTGTAACTCCACTAAAAGATAGAATTGAAAGTCAGATTTTAACACATTATCCAAAATCGATAGAAATCTCTAGAAAAATAACTTTCCAAGAAGCTAAGTTAACTACAGAACAACGCAGAGATATTGAAGCTGATGGCTTAGTAAAAGATTTAGTAGAACAAATAGCTTTTGAAGCTAGAAAAAGTGAATTCATCGACCAAAAATCTGGCGTTTCTGCTCGTTTAACTATTTCTGCCTACGAAAATTTAATTAGTAACGCAGAGCGAAGAATGCTAATTAATGGAGAAAAAAGCACTTTTGTTCGTTTAGCAGATTTAAGTGGCATTATTCCAGCAGTTACAGGTAAAATAGAATTAGTTTACGAAGGAGAACTAGAAGGACCTGCAAAAGTAGCTCATACTTTAATTGGCAAAGCGATAAAGAGCCTGTTTGCTCGTTATTTCCCAGACCCAGAAAGAGCTAAAAAAACTAAAGTTGCAAATCCATATACCAAAATTACCGATTGGTTTACTGAAGGAAATACCATTGCAATTGCAGATGATCAAAATTTAGCCAAATACAAAAAGGAATTGATGGCTGTTGATGGCTTACATGAATTAGTTAAAAAATTCCACCCCAAATTAAGTGAAAATCAGACTTTATTGTTAATGGAGTTTGTTTTACATGGCTTAGCAGAGTTCTCACAAGTAAGCAAGAATTATTTAAATGGAGGTTTTGGATTTGCCGACATGTTCGATAGCTTATTCAATATGGATTTAACAGATGACGAGGATGATGAAGATTTTAGATAATTTTGTAACTAAATACCAATTTGTAATCTAAAGTATTTATAAAACATTATTAAATGCCCCAAGTTTTTACGTTTGCCATTATCACTGTCTTATTATTAGCCTTCGATTTGTATTGCTACAATGCTATTCTTAGTGTGTTTAAAAACTGGAGTCCAAAAACAAAAAAGAGATTTAAATTTAGTTATTGGGGGTATACAATACTATTAATTATCGGGGTTTTTTGTTCTATTTATTTTAAAACCGTTTTATTCCTTTCACTTAAATCAATTATTCTAGTTGCATTCTTTCTAACATTAGTTTGCAAATTTATGATGCTTCCGTTTCTATTGATTGATGATTTAAGACGGTTAGTCATTAAAATCACTAGGCTTACAAAAGAAAAAACAAAGTCAGCTGAGCATAAAGTAATAGCCGGAGAGCCAATTAGCAGATCTTCTTTTTTAGTAAAAGCAGGGTTAGTTACAGCTGCAGTACCATTAACATCTTTAAGTTGGGGAATTGTTTCTGGAGCATATGATTATCAAATTAAAAGAGTAAAATTAGTATTACCAAATTTACCTAAAGCATTTGATGGGATTACAATGGCGCAACTTTCAGACATTCACTCTGGTAGTTTTTACAATAAAGTAGCTGTTAAAGGTGGTGTTGATATGCTATTAGCTGAAAAACCTGATTTCGTTTTCTTTACAGGAGATTTAGTAAATAATTTAACCAATGAGGTAAGAGATTATCAAGATATTTTTTCAAAAGTTAAAGCACCGCTAGGCGTATATTCTACCCTAGGAAACCATGATTATGGGGATTACTATTTTGGCAGAGAAAAATCTCCTGCAAGGGCAAAAAACTTACAAGACATGCTAACTACCCACAAGAATATGGGCTGGGATTTATTAATGAATGAAAATAGACATTTAAAAGTTGATGGTGAAGAAATCGGAATTTTAGGGATAGAGAATTGGGGAAATGGCCGATTTCCTAAATATGGTAAAATGGAACTAGCACATCAAAACACCCAAGATTTACCTGTTAAACTATTACTGTCTCATGATCCTTCGCACTGGCGTGGTGAAGTTTTAGAAAAATATAAAGACATTGATGCAACTTTTAGCGGCCATACACATGGGATGCAATTTGGCGTTCGTTTAAAAGAATTTCAATGGAGCCCGGTAGAATATTTATATCCAGAATGGGCGGGCTTATATCGTCAACAAGAGCAACAATTATACGTGAATGTGGGTTATGGCTTTTTGGGCTATCCAGGTCGGGTTGGCATTTTACCAGAAATTACGATATTTACTTTAAGTAAATCTTAATTAGCCAATTCACCCATTAGCTAATTAGCTAATTAACACCATGATTAAAAAAGCATTCTTTTCTACGTTAGATTTCCTACTTTTTAGCAATATTTTTATTGCTTTTTGTGCTGTTGCTCAGGCTATGGTAACCTATTACTTATTGAAATTACCTGCTGATAAATATGTATTGGGGTTTTTATTTTTCTCTACGCTACTAGTATACAATTTAAGTATGCTACTGGCTAAGCCAAAAGAACCTCAAAAGTCACCATTTAAGCGTGTAAGATGGATTTTCTCTCACTATAGATTAACTATCTCCTTAACACTAACCGCCTTTCTGTGCATTGTTCCGCTTGGATTGTGGTATCTCAGTTTTCAGTCTCAATTATTAATGGCTTTTGTTGGCATATTGGCTTTAATGTACAACTTTCCATTTTTAAAACTAAACGATAAAAAAATAGGTTTAAGAAATCTACCAGGTATTAAATTATTTTTAATTGCCTTAGTTTGGTCTATTAGTTGCGTGCTTTTACCAATTGTACAATTAGAAAGTAGCTATGGCATCTCGGCTACCCTTAGTGAGACTTTATTACTGGTTGCCAAACGGTTTTTATTCATTTGCGCTATTACTATCCCGTTTGATATTCGTGATTTGTTTCAAGACAAGCTTTATGAATTAAAAACCATTCCGGTAATGTTAGGCGAAAAAAAAGCTTGGGTTTTTTGCCAAGCTTTATTGATATTATGTTTTGTGTTATTGGTAATTTTCACCAAAGAATTTAATTTAGATGTGTTAGGTTTGGCTTTAACTCTTTTCTTAACAGGATGGCTGATCTTCAAATCCAACATCAAGAGAAATGAATACTTTTACTTCTTTTTTTTAGATGGAACAATGATTTTACAATTCGTTATTTTATGGGGAATAAGCTTTATAAATTAACTATAAAGGCGCCAAGAAAGCAAATTAACCTTAAATAATTCCAAACTTTCGGACTTCCAGAGTACAAACTTTCTAACTTGCTTTTTTATCCTGCGTTAAAGCGATAGCCAACACCACGCACTGTTTGCAATAACTGTGGATTTTCTAAATTAAGTTCAATTTTTTTACGCAAACGAACAATATGCATATCTAACGTACGTGTATTTACATCAGAATTATAACCCCAAACTACTAACATCAATTCATCACGGTTAATTACTTTATTAGAGTTTCTTAAGAAATAAAGCAATATTCTATTTTCAAGAATTGTTAATTCAATCTTTTTACCTTCACGGAAAAGGGTATGGATATTTGGATGATGCTCCATATTACCAAAGCGATGAATTTCTGAACGATCATTGTTTAGCAAAAACTTTACTTTACTATCTATCATTGCTACTAAAACATCCATGTTAAATGGTTTAGTTACATAGTCTGATGCGCCAAAATTATAAGCATCTATCTTATCTACATCTTGTGCTTTAGCAGTCATCATAATCACTAAACCTTCATAACCCTTTTTACGGACTTCCTCGCAAACCTCAGAGCCTTCTTTTCCAGGCAACATCCAGTCTAACAACACGATATCTGGCTTTTCTGTTAATATTGTTTCTACAGCGGATATACCATCATTATTTTCTAATACCTGGTAACCCTCTGCTTGTAAACGATGAACGACTAAAAAACGAAGATTTTCATCATCTTCAACAATGAGTATTTTAATTCCTTTAGACATATTTTTTTGTTTTAAGGTTGTAAGGTTGAGAACTTGTAAAGATTAGCGCTTTTCAATTTTCTAACTTTCAACTTTTCAATTATTATAAGGTAATACTATTTTAAACTCTGTCCCTTTATTAACTACGCTTTTAACGGTAATTTCTCCGTTCATAAAGTTAACAAGTTCCTTACAAAATGCCAAGCCTAAACCAACGCTTCCATTTTGGTTATATCTATTTTGTATTCTATAAAACTTTTTAAATATATTACTTATTTCTGAGGAAGGTATACCAATTCCTCCATCTTTAAATCTTAGTACAACCCTATCTTTAATTAATCTGGCAGTAATGTGTAGTTTTTTATGTTCAGGTGGTGAGTATTTGTATGCATTTTCTGCTAAATTATCAAACAAACTACCTAAAAGTACTGGGTCTGTTATAAAAGTCGTAAAACCAGTAACTTCATACGTAAAATTAAAATCTGGATGTTTTAAGGTATGAACATCAATTGTACTTTCAATAAAATCTACAATATTAACCTCATCTCTATTTAATATAATTGCTTTATTTTCGATTTGAGTAAAGGCTAATAGTTTGTTCATTAAGCCGTTCAGCTTATCAGCTTCTTCATCCAAAATTTTACCATAAAGTTGCTGTTCTTTTTCACTTAAACTTGATGAGCTTTTAATATTGTTACCTGCTATTTTAATTACACTAACTGGCGTTTTAAACTCATGAGTAAAGTTCGTTATAAAATCATATTGTAGCTTATACATTTTGTGGTTAATATTTAAGTTGCGATAAATTAAAAAAGCAACTAATACTAAAACACTATAAAACAGCAATAATAAAGTAGCAATTGGCAAAAAGTAGCTAAAAACTTCTTTCTTTAAAAAAGATTTTGAAGAAATAAAATACAACTTATAATCAGAAAATGGTCCTCCTAAAGTTATTTCTCCACTAACAAACTCTGCTGAAGTATCTAAGGGATCATAAGTAAAAGGCTCAACTCTAACACTTTGATAAAGAAGAGGTCTGTTATTTTTAATTACAATTTTGCTAGGATCTAACTCAAAAGATAACATGTCTTGCTGATAAACTGGATCGGATACCAATTTAGCTGTTACCATTCTTTTATAAACCTTTAAATCTTCTAAATTTGGAATATTTAAGTAATCTATTCTATTAGAACGAATATTTGTAAAGTTACTAAATAGCTCTTCTTGACTTGGAACCTGTGCAGTATCAAGACGTTGTACAAAGTTGATCAATTTTAATGAAAGGCCATTAAAGTCTTCAATATTAGTATTTTTAGCATACTGATTATCGCCAAAAAGTTTAATAGATTCTTTAGGAATCGATTTGCCAAATTGAAAAACGTTTTTTATGCCAATAGAAAAATTACCGACATTAAGACCGTTCTCTTCGTATTTTACATTCTTAACCTCTGCATCAAAAAATATCACCTTTTTAACAAATGGATATTCTAATAAAACAGTATCAATAAATTTTGCCGCGGTTAATGAATCAAGGTAGCCATTATAATAGGAGATTTCCGGTAATTTATTTAATAAAAAATCATTGTAGGGCTTTATACTTTCTTCTAATACATTGGCTTTAGCCGATACAAAATCATTTTCAATATTTTTTTTACTAAAGTTATATGCTAAAAATAAAGAGAGAATAAATACCAGTGAGATTAAGACAATAAAAGTTACTATCAATGAAAAATTCTTGCGGTAACCACTATCCTTTTCTGAAATCATTTTATAATAATCTGACTATTTTTTCTTCAAATTACTGTCTAAAAACTGCTCTAAACCAGCATAAACCTTTAATCTAACTTCTTCCCTATTATTTAAAAATTCAGCATTTTGCTTTTCAAAATAGGTATAAGGTACATTACGCTTTTTAAGCTCTTTAGCAAACTGAATAGCATCATTAGGGTTAATCCGAGGATCTTTTGCATTCTGAGTGATGAATACAGGAATATTAATTTTATCTGAATGAAATATTGGAGAAGCTTGTTTCATATAATCGATATCTGTATCTGGATCTCCTACAATTTCATAGATCATCTGAAGATTTGATTTTAAAAACGGAGGTATAGATTTGATGTAACTTAACAAATTAAGCACTCCAGAATTAGATGCCACACATTTATACAACTGTGGCCTTCTAGTAGCCGCGTTTAATGCAATAAAACCTCCTAAACCATTCCCATAAATAGCTATTTTTTGCGGATTAGCAATTCCTTTAGCTATTAATGATTTCACACCATCATCTATATCGTCTTGAATTTTAGCTCCCCATTGTTTAAATCCCGCAACAAAAAAAGATTTACCGTAACCCGAAGAACCTCGATAATTAATCTGTAAAACACCATATCCTCTATTGGCTAAAAACTGCACTTCTGCATTATAGCCCCAAGTATTTCTTGTTAAGGGACTGTTATTGGGCACAACTACAATAGGAAGATTTTTCTCTTTAGAATTTAAAGGCAATGTTAAATAACCATTAATTTCTAATCCATCTCTAGCGATAAAACTAAAAGGCTTCATTTCGCTCATTTGATTTACCTTAATGTCAGAATTAATGTCACTTAGTTTTTTTAAAACACCACTACTAGCAATATACAAATAATAAGAACCAGGATTTCTATCTGTAAAGGTTCTAACTACAAATACATTTTCATTTTTATCTCTATCAATTATTCTAGATTCAGTATTTGGCAATAGTAAATCTAGTTTATGACTAAGAAATTTTGCATCCTCGTCTAAAAAATATTTCTCTTTCTTCCAGGTTTCATAAACTACATAAGTCATTTTACCCTTTGGTTTAGAGTATTGCGCATCAACCACATTTAATGAATCATTAGCAAATAGCACTTTCGTTTCTTTACCAGTTATACAATCTAATTCAATTAACGCATTCTTATCCCTATTTAAATTAGAAATTGCATAAACAATGTTGTGATTTTTCTCTGAGAAAGCTACTGGGAAAATAGTAGTTTTAAAATTATTAGTTAACAGAGGTCTTAACTTTTGAGTTTCATTTTCGCGATACCATAAGGTTTCATTAACGCCATCGTTAGACATGGCCATACGCAACTTACCTTTTGTATCGGTAACCCATTTGGTAATATTACCTGGATTTTGGGCTGCCATCTCCATTTTACCATCTCTAACATTTAAGCGATAAACATCAGAAACTGTAGAATCTCTTTTATTTGAAAGTACAAGTAAAAATTTATTATCAATTAATTGATCTTCTAAAACTCTAATTCTACTTTTTTCATTCTTACTTAACTGCTTTTCATCCTTACCTTCTTTATTAATGATATAAAGATCCGATTGAAAACGTTCTCCTTCTTTTTCTTTGTAATAAATTAATTCATCATTACTTACCCAAGCATAAAAATTGATGGTTTTTTCTTGAAGTTTAGTGAGTTGAACGATTTTACCCGATGCTATATCCTCAACAAAAAGATTTTGCTTTTTATCTTGTAGCTTTAAATAAGATATACTCTTGCCATCTGGAGAAATGCGATAAGTTGCTTTATCTTGAGATTTAAAAAAATCGTTAACTGGTATAATTATGTTTTTATTTTCCTGCTTACAAGCAAATAAAAACACAGTTACCACTAAACAAAAATATTTTTTTATACTCGCCATATTATCTTCTAATGCAAAAATACATAACCATAACTGGCTAAAGCATTAACCAATAATAATGTTACTTACGAATTTCAATGTACTAACATTGTGTTTATTCGAAAAATTTTATAAGTAACAATTAGAATACGCTTAAATAATTTTCGTTAGTTAAAACTCCTCCTTATTTTAATAAGTATTACCTAAATTAGACTTTTAGCTAGTTGTATTTTCGATGAAGAGAATTATTTTTTTATTTTTTTTTATTAATCTTTCATTTTTCGCGAATGCGCAAGAAAATGTAGATGAAGCATTGGCATTCCAGTACTATCAGCAGGCGGATTATGAGAAAGCCTCTGTGCTGTTAGAGAAATTATTTAACCAAACGAAAAATGATAGCTATTTCGAATTATATTTTAATGCGCTAATTAAAATTAAAAAATATAAGGAATCTGAGCTTTTGCTTAAAAAACTCATTAAGCAAAATCCTGATAAACCTCAATATATGATCGCTTTAGGTAGGGTTTATCAAGAAAGTGGAAGAGCTGCTGAAGCAAACCAAGTTTATTTAGAGGTGATTAACAATGTACCAAAAGACGAAAATAAAATCAGGCAAATTGCGAATGACTTTTATCGTTTTGAAGCTTACGATTTAGCTGTTGATGTCTTTCTAAAAGGAAGAAAAACCCTTGCAGACGATCAATTATTTGCTTTTGATCTTTTAAGTATATATCGATATAAAAAAAATAAACCTATGCTAATACAGGAATACCTGAACGTTTTAGCCACACTACCGCAAATGTTGCCCCAAGCTCAAAATGCATTTGCATCCGTTTTTGAAGACAATACAGATTATCAATTGCTACAGTTAGCATTGTTTAAAAAAATACAGAAAGAACCACAATTAGAAGTTTTTACAGAAATGCTGATTTGGCAATTTATACAGCAAAAAGAATATGAATTAGCCTTAAGGCAATTAATAGCACAAGATAAACGCACTAATGGAAATGGAATAACATTATACAATACAGCCAATACTTTTATAGCAAACAAAGCTTTTACTACTGCCATTAAAGCATATGAGTATATTTTAACAAAAGGTACCGAGACTGAAATTTATATCCCCGCCAAAATAGAATTAATTAATGCAAAATATGAATTAGCAATTACTGGAAAATATGAGAAGCAAGCCATACAAACTTTAGCAGATCAATATCAAGAGATTTTAACAGCCTATGGAAAAATTCCACAAACTTTATTCGCTTTAAAAAAACTAGCTTATTTACAAGCTTATTATTTAAATGATTTAAAAAAGGCAGAAACAACTTTAGAAGATGGTGTTAAAATTAAAGGGCTCCAAGCAACAGAAATTGCACAATTAAAAATTGAATTGGGAGATATTTACTTACTATCTAAACAACCATGGGAAGCGATATTAGTATATGAGCAAGTTTCAAAACAATTTGAAGGACAAGTTATTGGTAGTGAGGCTCGTTATCGCTCTGCTAAATTAAATTTTTATGTCGGAGATTTTGGTTATGCTAAATCTCAAGCTGATATTTTAAAAGCTTCCACATCTACATTAATTGCAAATGATGCATTGAACCTAAGTTTATTAATTTCTGATAATTTATTAAGCAAAAATGATAGTCTTGCCCTTACAATGTATGCCGATGCCGATATGTTACAGTTTATGAATAAATATAATGAAGCATTAGTAAAATTAGATAGTATAGATATTTCCTTCCCAAATAATAGCTTAACAGATGATATTTTAATGGCTAAGGCTAAAATTTACATTAAAGAAAATGAACTGATTAAAGGCACAACTGCATTAAAAAATTTAATTACAAATCACAATACCAGTATTTGGATAGATGATGCATTATTTATGTTAGCCGACATTTTAGAGAATAAATTAAACAATCCAGAAGAAGCAAAAAAACTATATCAGCAGCTCGTAAATGATTATCCAGGAAGCATGTTTAATGCCGAGGCTAGGAAACGTTTTAGAAATATACGTGGCGATAATGTTGGTACATAATATTATATTTGTAGCATGTTTTTATACAATGTAACTATAATTATAGAAGATGCTGCTGCCGAAGAGTGGTTGCAATACATGAATGAATTCCATATTCCAGAAGTAATGGCGACAGGGAAATTTGTTTCAAATAGATTATTAAAAATTATAGATTCTCCTAATGAAGGGACAACCTATTGCTCACAATATGTGGTAGAAAACTTAGCCGACTACGAAGATTATCAGCAAAACCACGCTGCAAAATTACAAGCAGATGTACAACAAAAATTTGAAAACAGATTTGTATCATTTCGATCTTTAATGGAATTTATTGTTTAATATGAATATAGTAGAAACGCCAATTAAAGATCTATTTATAATCGAGCCAAAAATCTGGAAAGATAATAGAGGATACTTTTATGAAAGTTATAGCACAAGAGAATTTGCGAAAGCAGGTATTGATGCTGTATTCGTACAAGACAATCAATCTTTATCCCAAAAAGGAACATTGAGAGGATTGCATGCACAAGCTGCACCATTTGCACAAGGCAAGTTAGTACGCGTAATACAAGGTAGCGTATTAGATATTGCTGTTGACATTCGAAAAAAATCTAGTACTTATGGTCAAACTTTTAGTGTTGTATTAAGTGAAGAAAATCATCAACAATTGTGGGTACCACCTGGATTTTTACATGGTTTTTTAACATTGGAAGATCACACCATTTTTACCTATAAGGTAACCAACTATTACGATAAAAATTCTGAGTTGGGTGTAATTTGGAATGACCCCACCTTAAAAATCAATTGGACAACAGAAATTAATGAAAATGAATTTTTACTGTCTGAAAAAGACTTAATTCTACCAGAATTTAAATCTTTCGAAAGCCCATTTTAATACCACATAAAAAATCCCCATCAATTTATCATTAATGGGGATTTTTTATGTGATACTACTTATTGTTTGATTAAGTCATACAGCTCGTCTAATTTAGGTGAAAGTACAATCTCAATTCTACGATTTTTACTACGACTCTCTGCTGTAGCATTTGATCCTAAAGGCTGAAACTCTCCTTTTCCTGTAGCAGTCATTCTTACACTTTCTACTTTTTGTTCTTCTGTTAAGAAACGTACAACAGATGTAGAACGTAATACACTTAGATCCCAGTTATCTTTAATCTGACCGAGATTATTAATTTTTTGGGAATCAGTATGCCCCTCTACCGCAATATTAATTTCTGGCTGCTGTTTCAATACATTTGCCAATTGTGTTAAGGCTTGTTTACCCTTTTCATCAATAATAATACTTCCAGATGGGAATAATAACTTATCAGTTAAGGAAACATATACTTTTCCGTTTTTAATCTCTACAGTTAAACCATTTTTTGTAAAACCTAGTAATGCTTCTTGTAATTTAACTTTCAATTGATTTGTGGCTTCATCTCGTTTTCGCAAAATTTCTTCAACCTCTTTTAAACGTTGCTCTCTCTTTTTTAAATCTTCAGAAACTTTATTCAAATTACCTGATAATTGGTTAATCTCATTAGAGCTATTGCTACGCAGTTTAGTGTAATTACGCTCCATTTCACTGTATTGAGCATTTAAATCTGCTAATTGATTATTCAAACTCGCTGTATCTTTTCTAAGTCTGCTAATTCGTTGTTCTAAACTCTCATTACTTAATTGCGCTTGCGACCAGCCAGTATTTAAGGAATCTTGCTTAGCCAATAAAGCCTTGTATTTCTTAGGTGATAAAACTACACATGAACTTAATGCAATAATAGTAATCAGGATGCTGAATAGCGATAAAATTTTCTTCATAATTTAAATTGTTGTGGCTTTTCTCAAAAATAACACAAAAGGTTGGATGTTTTTAAAAACAGTTGTTAACTTATCAACGATAGTAGGTTTAAAAAATTCTTCATCATCAATTTTATAAATGGCAATAAAGCTTTTTAATTTTAAAAACGCTATTTGTGGATGATCTATTTCATAACCCTTTGGAGCATTTTTTAACGTATCTTCTTTACTAAGTACATAAAACTTTTTAAACTCTTCTGCTTCAATAATTTCTAAAAATTCAGAAGAGCTATAATCAATTTCTTCTCTTATCATTTTAAGCACCGAAGCTTCTGGCTGCCAAAATCCGACACCAAAAAAACAATTATTAGGTTCTATGTGAAGATAATAACTTGGCGTTAGTGGTCCATAACCCTTAACATCGAATGCAATTCCGAAATTCTTTTTATATGGATCTTTGTTTTTGCTAAAACGAACATCGCGATAAATACGCATTAATGCCTTTTTTGGTGGTGTATCTGCCGGATATTGAGGGTCAATTGCAGCAAATTCTTTAATCAAATTCGCTATGAAAGGAAGTAGATCTTCCTTAGCAGCTTCATACAAGTATTTGTTTTCGGCAAACCATTCTCGGTTATTGTTTTCGATTAATAGTTTTAAAAACTTTAACGTTTCTTTATTTAACATCCTTAAAGTGGTTAATTAGCAAATGTATTTTGCTATCCAAAAGATGTAGCAAAAAGATACGTGAATATCGATAATTTAAAATCGATAACAAAAGCTAAGAGAAAAAATGACAAGGTTTTAGAAATACTACCGTGTAATTATTACAGCTTAAAAAAGAAATAATTAACTAGTTAGTCTGCTACAGTAGAAATCTTTTTACGATAGGTTCTATACCATATAATGCCCATACCAGTGATTAATAAATAAGGAATGGCTAATAAATAAATTATACCCGAATTCAGACCTTTACCTTGCGTATTTCCATTTTGTGTGCCTTGCTCTGCATTAATGGTACACATAGAACATTGTGCTTTAGCTACTACTGGGGTAAATGAAACACTTAAAATAATAATAAAAAGATAAATAACTGCCTTCTTCATGATGTACAAATATAACTATAAAGTTTAAGCAAGGTTTAAAAGAAATGTCATCAATTTATTTAAATTAAAAATTATAGTAGGGAGAAATCATTAAATAAACGATTACACCTGTAACAGCCACATATAACCAAATTGGGAAAGTTATTCTAGCAATTTTTTTATGTTGATCGAAACGTTGTGATAAGGCTCTTACAAAAGTGACCAAAACTAAAGGAATGATAATAACTGAAAGAGAGATGTGGGTAATTAAAATAAAATAATAAATATATTTAATTGCTCCTTCGCCGCCAAATTTAGTCGAATCAGAAGTCATGTGATAAGCAACATACATTCCTAAAAATAAAACAGATAAAGCAATTGCAAATTTCATAAGATTTTCATGCAAACTTCTTTTACCATTTTTAATAGCCATAACCGCAACCACTAAAACTATTGCAGTTAACCCATTAATACTGGCGTATATTGGTGGTAAAAACGACAATGGCTTCACATCATAACCTAGTTTTCGTAAATTAACACCAAAAAGTAGAGCCACAACT
>JAIELS010000060.1 GCA_019752795.1 Sphingobacteriaceae bacterium | reverse complement strand
AATAAAAAAACCATCGAAAATTAAATCGATGGCTAAATATTTTTTGATTTTTATTTTTTCTGTCTATTTAAATTTATTGAACTTACCAAAAACACCTAAAGGCAATTTAATTCCAGAAGTTGCTTGTAAATAAAGTTCGCCGGTTTCTAAATTTTTAACCTGTGGGAATGATGTTTTGATTAGATTTTCTACAATTACTGAAGAGAAACCTAAAGAGTATGTATTTAAAATTAAAAAGTGTTCATCTTCATCTAATAATTGAACAACATCCTGCATCATTTCTTGAATATGGTCTTCTAACTTCCACTTTTCTCCATTTGGACCGTGGCCAAATGCAGGAGGGTCTAAGATAATACCGTTGTATTTTTTACCACGTTTCAACTCTCGCTTTACAAACTTTAACGCATCCTCCACTACCCAACGTACATCTTTTAAATTAGATAATTCTTGGTTTTCGTTAGCCCAATTAACCACTTGTTTAATCGAATCTACATGTGTTGTGTCAGCGCCTGCTGCTTTTGCTACTAAAGAGGCAGCCCCAGTATAAGCGAAAAGATTTAATACTTTTGGAGATGGGCTTTTAAATTTTTTAATTGAAGATGAGATATAATCCCAGTTAACAGCTTGCTCTGGAAAAACACCAACATGCTTAAATGAGGTTAATCCTAAACGCAAATTAATGCTGATGTCATCATTTTTATAATTTACATTCCAACGGTCTGGAATACTTTTATCAGATTTTAACCATTCGCCGCTTGTTGCAGAACGCCCTTTAAAATTGATATGTGTTTTTTTCTTCCACTCTTGTGGTGATAAAGTCTTCTTCCATACGGCTTGTGGTTCTGGACGAGATAAAACTAGATTGCCAAAACGCTCTAATTTCTCAAAATCTCCACAATCTAATAATTCGTAATCTTTCCAATGAGTTGGTGTTAAGAGGCTAATCATATGTACTTATCTATTAAAATTTACCTTTAGCTGCTTTCATAAAACGGCTGGCAAATACGAAATCATTCAATTCTTCAATATCTGTTTTGGCTATTTCTTTATTAGAGCCTTCCCAGAATTTTTTTCCTTCATGCAAGAAAATAATATAATCTCCAATACCCATTACGGAGTTCATATCGTGAGTAACCACAATGGTAGTGGTATTATATTCTTCAGTTAATTCTTTAATTAACTCATCAATTACAATGGAAGTTTTTGGGTCTAAACCTGAGTTTGGTTCATCACAAAAAAGATATTTTGGGTTCATTGCAATTGCACGAGCAATACCTACACGCTTTTTCATCCCTCCAGAAAGTTCTGCTGGGTATAATTTATTTTTTCCTTCTAAATTTACGCGTTCTAAACAAAAGTTTACTCTATCAAGTTTCTCTCTAAATGGTTGTTCGGTAAACATATTTAAAGGGAACATGATGTTTTCTTCAACTGTCATCGAATCGAATAGGGCAGAACCTTGAAAAAGCATTCCTATTTCTTTTCTAATTTCAATACGCTCTTGAAAATTTAATTGGGTAAATTCCCGTCCATCATATTCTACTGTACCTTGGTCTGGTTGGTGCAAACCAATCATACACTTTAATAATGTCGTTTTTCCTGAACCAGACCCGCCAATAATTAAATTGGTAACACCTGCCTCAAATTTTCCAGAAATTCCTTTTAAAACCTCGTTATCCCCAAAAGCTTTATAAATGTCTTTAATCTCTATCATAATAACAATTGGGTTACAAGATAATCACATGCTAAAATACTAATACAACTTACAACAACTGCTCTTGTACTCGCTTGGGCTACTTCTAAAGCTCCACCTTTTACATAAAAGCCTTCATAAGCAGGTACCGATGTAATAATGAAACCGAAAACAAAAGCTTTTGTTAATGCTACTGTAATAGTATAAGGATTAAAATCTGTAGTAACACCTTGAATATATTCTGCTGCACTAACCGCTCCAGATAAAGTTCCACCTAAATATCCGCCAGTAATACTTAAAACCATAGAGATGATAACTAGAACAGGCACCATAGTAATTCCAGCAATAATTTTGGGTAAGATTAAGTATCCTGGTGCATTAATACCCATAATTTCTAGTGCATCAATTTGTTCGGTAACTCTCATGGTTCCAATTTCTGAAGAAATAGCTGAACCAATTTTTCCTGCTAATACAATTGCACTAATGGTTGGACTTAATTCCAATATACTAGAATCTCGGTTTACAGAACCAATAATCGTTTTTGGAATAAAATCACTTACCAACTGGAAAGCAATTTGTAAAGTCATTACTGCACCAATAAAAGTAGAAATAATACTAATTAGGCCTAATGAACCCACACCAATAAAGTCCATCTGTTGGAAAATAGCTTTAACGTATATTTTTAATTTCTCAGGTTTTCTAAAAACTGCTTTTAAAAGCAGAATGTACTTGCCAAAATTGGTGAAGTTCATTTAATAAAAATTTTCTTGTTATAAACAGTATAATATACAAAGAAACAACAAAAAATGTTCTGGCTTTGTGTAATTTTTAAAAAATATTATTGTTTCCCCGATATTAATATTCTTTTTTGCATAAAACAAACAAATCTTTTAAATATGAATGCGATAATTACTGGTGCAACAAAAGGTATTGGAAAAGCAATTGCGCTTAAATTAGCTAAAAAAGGTTACAATTTGGCTATTTGTGCAAGAACTAAAACGGATTTAATTGCTTTAACAGATGAACTACAGAAATATGGAGTTAAAGTTTATAGCATGGTTGCAGATTGTAGTGTTAAAGAAGAGGTTTTGGCATTCTGCAATTTTGTAAGGGCTAGTTTGCCCAATATAGATGTTTTAGTAAATAATGCAGGTGTTTTTTTGCCAGGTAGTTTATTAGATGAAGCTGATGAAACCTTTGAATTACAACAGTCTTTAAATGTTAACTCAGCCTATTATTTGGGCAAGTATGTTGGTAAAATAATGCGTACACAAAAAAAAGGGCATATTTTTAATATTTGCTCGGTTGCAAGTATGATGGTAATTGAAAATGCAGGGACTTATAGTGTAACAAAGGCAGCGATGTTAAGTCTTAATAATGTATTACGGGCAGAGTTAGCTCCATACAACGTAAAGGTTACGGCAATTTTGCCAGGTTCAACATTAACAGCTTCTTGGGAGGGGACTAATTTACCACAAGATCAGTTTGTACAGCCAGAAGATGTTGCCAATTCTTTAAGTGCCATTTTAGATTTAAGCAGTGGCGCTAACGTTGATGAACTAATTTTAAAGCCTTTAAATTTTAAAATTTAAATAGAAGGAGATAAAGTAATGGAAAAGAGATTACATAGAAATGAACACGATAAAGTTGTAGCTGGCGTTGCTTCTGGTTTAGCCGAATATATGCAAGTTGATATCACCATAGTTAGGTTGTTATTTGTGTTGTCTACATTTTTTTTAATGGGTGGAGGTTTATTGGTGTACATCGTAATTTGGATTGTAGCGCCGGTAAATAATGATTTGACAGCCAAATACAGTCAATTTAACGATTATTTTAAGAAAAATCCACAAGAGGGTTCAATGTTTAATTCTCCAAATGCATTTAGTAATCCTGCAAATTCTGATAGTCAAACTAAATGGAATACTGAGAATGCAGGTGCGGGTTTTGAAAATATAAATCATCCCCCACAATTTAAAAAGAGCAATGATACAGGCCGTACCATAGGTGGATTAATTTTATTGTTTTTAGGCGTATATTTTTTGTTAAGACAATTTGATTTTATTCCGCATTGGTTTAATATTTTTAAAATATATAAATTATGGCCTTTAGCAATTATAGCAGTTGGTATTACTTTGATTTTTAAAAACCAACGTAAAAACGAGTGGGATAATTTTAAAAAATCGACTGAAGAAGCTCAAAAAGCAGCAGCCGAGAAGCCTGCAGAAACAGTTGTTGTAGTTGATGAAGATCAAAAATCATCAGATACATCTAACCCTTAATGGGTTGAGCGAGATAGCATGTTAAATAAATAATTTCGGAGCTACAGTTTTCATGCAAGCTTAATGCCGAGTAAAATTAAAAATATAAAAAAATGAAATTAGATAGAGTAATTTGGGGAGTAGTACTCTTGTTTATAGGAGGGGTACTTTTATTAGACAATTTTAATGTTATAGAATTTTATTGGAGTAATGTATGGAAATTTTGGCCTGTATTTTTGATTATTATAGGCGTTAATATTCTATTTAATAGAAATAATTCCCAAACAGGAAATATCATCTCATTAGCAATAGTGGTAATTACATTGTCTTTCCTTTTTGTAAAGGGACAAGAAAAGCCTGAAGGTAGGTGGTGGAGTAACAATATCAAGATTGATATGGATGATGAAAATTCGGACGGTACAAAGGCCAGTCAATCAACTTTTGTTGAACCTTTTACATCTGGCGATGAGCTAAAGAAAAGTATACTAGAAATTTCAGGTGGTGGTACTTCATTTGAATTAAAAGGAAGCTCAGATAGTTTGTTTTTAGCTACTGTACACAAGAAAAATAATAATAATTTCGGTTTAACAAAAATTGCTTCTGATAGCGTTAATACCTTAATTTTTAAATCTCAGGATAAAAATAGAAGAAGTAAATGGTCTATTGGAGATGGCAATAACAATGTTGATTTGTATTTAAATACCAAACCAATTTGGGAAATGAACCTTAAATTAGGTGCGGGAGAAATGGATTTTGATTTAAAAGAATATAAAGTTAGAACGTTAAACTTCGATGGGGGCGCAGCAGATATTAATTTTAAGTTAGGAGATTTATTGCCTATAACTGATGTTAATGTTAAAACAGGTGTCGCGGATGTTAAAATTAGCATTCCTGAGAGTTCTGGTTGCAGAATTAAGACTAAAACAGGTTTATCATCAAAAGATTTTAATGGATTTAAAATGATAAGTGAAGGTGTTTATGAAACTGCAAATTATCAATCTTCAACAAAAAAGATTTTTATAAATTTTGATGGTGGTTTAAGTAGTTTCGAAGTTAATAGATACTAAAAATATAACACTTAAACTTGATTGTAGCGTAAAGGCAAAATGTTTAGTATTTTTGCTTTTACGCTATTTGTTTAATGTACCAAATTTAACTTCTAAAATCTAATGCAAGAATATACCGTAGTTATAAATGGCAAGCCAGAAGGTCCTTATAGTTTAGATCAATTAACTGATTTAAAAATTAAGGCCGGTACTTTTATTAGAACTCCAGGTATGGATGATTATAAAGAAGCACACGAGTTTGTTGAATTACGCAAACTTTTAGGCTTTAGATATCAGCAAACTGCTCCTCAATATTTTGCATCTTTTGATCAACGCTTAATGGCATCAGTAATTGATTATTTCTTTTTAATGATTGGTTATGTGATATTGGTACTTTTCGCCTATATATTTATTGATGATAAAATGTTTAAGATTGGGACAGCTTTAGTTTTATTAGCACTAGTGCCAATTGCAAAATTAATCTATTCTAGTATTGCCGAAGCTTCACTTAAACAAGCTACTATTGGTAAAAGATTAATGGATATCACCGTAACTGATATGATGGGTAATCGAATTGAGATGAGCACTTCTTTTGCTAGAAATTTTGCTAAAATATTATCAGTCTTACCTTTTTTTATTGGCTATCTGTATTGCTTTTTAAATAAAAAACAACAATGCTTACATGATGTAATTGTGGAAACATTGGTTGTTAAACAAAGATTGGTTTAAGATAGTATCAAAGTAAAATTTGCTAATTTAAACATTTCAACTTTACAACATTTTTAACATTCCAAACCTTTAACCTATCTTTGCATGGCATGGAAGAAGTAATCAATCCAATTCAATTAGAAGGCGGTTATTGTAACAGTTTAACCCAATATTCTCGGTTTTTAACCCGCGAAGTTAAAATTGGAAATATCCCAATGGGAGGTTTAAATCCTATCCGTATCCAATCTATGACTACCACAGACACGATGGATACGTTGGGGACAGTTGAGCAAACCATTCGAATGGTAGAGTCGGGTTGTGACTACGTTCGTATTACTGCACCAAGCATAAAAGAGGCCGAAAATTTAGCTAATATTAAAAAAGAATTGCGTGCTCGTGGTTATCAAGTACCATTAATTGCTGATATTCATTTTACCCCAAATGCGGCAGAATCTGCGGCTCGTATTGTAGAAAAAGTTCGTGTAAATCCGGGTAATTACGCCGATAAAAAAAAGTTTGAAGATTTAGCATATACTGCTGATGCCTATCAAGCAGAGCTCGATAGAATATATAAAAAGTTTACCCCTTTAGTCAAAATCTGTAAAGAATATGGAACTGCCATGCGTATTGGTACAAATCATGGTTCTTTATCAGATCGTATTATGAGCCACTATGGCGATACACCAAGAGGGATGGTGGAGTCGGCGATGGAATTTATCCGCATGTGCGAAGCCCAAAATTTTTATAACCTGTGTATTTCCATGAAAGCAAGTAATACACAAGTAATGGTTCAGGCTTATCGGTTGTTGGTAGAAACTATGGTTAAAGAAGGGATGAATTATCCTTTGCATTTGGGCGTAACCGAAGCAGGTGATGGGGAAGATGGTCGAATCAAATCTGCGGTTGGCATTGGTACATTATTAGCCGATGGTTTGGGAGACACCATTCGTGTTTCCTTAACTGAAGATCCAGAATTCGAAGCGCCAGTTGCAAAAGCATTGGCAGATAGATATGAGAAAAGTGAAAACTTAAAAGTCGAAATTGAGTCTGGCACTAATCTTTCAAACTTCAACTTTAAACATTTAACTTATAGTCCTTATCAATATACTAGAAGAATAACAAATCCTGTGCAACAAATTGGAGGTCATTTTCACCCTGTGGTAATGGTTGATGTAACTGGACAAAATTTAAAAGACCCTTACTTTTTAAATCAATTGGGCTATAATTATAGTGCTGCCTTAGATAAATATAATTTAAGCGATTTGGCTTGCGATTTAGTTTATTTAGGGGATGAATTACCTTCATTCTCATTTCCAGGTAATTTAAAACAGCTATACAATTACAATACTTGGCTAAATTTAAAAGATAAACACAATTGTTATCCATTATTAAATGAGCGAGAATTTGCAAAAGCTGAGCTTAAAGATGAGGTATTGAATTTTGTTAGTATAAATGCCGAAGAATTTAACAATTCAATAATTCAACAATTCAACAATTCAACAGTTGTAATCCTCGAAACTGTGGCAGAAAATGGGATGCAAAATCAAAGGGCATTCTTTGTCGCTTTGCAACAGCAAGATATTAAGGTTCCAGTAATTATTAAAAGAACTTACAGAGATGTAAGCCCTGATCAATTGATGTTAAATGCTGCAAGCGATTTAGGCGCATTGTTTACTGATGGTTTTGGAGATGGTATTTGGATTGATGCACCAACAAATATTGGTTTACCTTTGGTTAATTCTACTAGCTTCGGAATTTTACAAGCTACAAGAACTCGTATAAGCAAAACTGAGTATATCTCTTGCCCAAGTTGTGGTAGAACTTTATTCGATTTACAAGAAACCACTCAATATATCCGCTCTAAAACAGATCATTTAAAGGGAATAAAAATTGCGATCATGGGTTGTATTGTAAATGGTCCTGGAGAAATGGCTGATGCCGATTATGGTTATGTAGGCACTGGTCCAGGGAAAATTACCTTATACCGAGGTAAAGAAGTGGTTAAAAAAAATGTAAATACACCCGCTGCTTTAGATGAATTGATCGAGATTATTAAAGAAGATGGTAATTGGATAGAAAAAGCTATTTAAACTATACTACTAATAAACCTCTAAAACTTCTTCCAGCATAATAAGATTCTGCACCGTTGTGATAGGTGAAAATATGATTAAACCGTCTATCACAAAACAATGCACCTCCAAGTTTTCTTATTTCAGTAGGGGTTTTAACCCAGCTTGATGTTTTGATGTCAAATTCTCCTAACTGCTGTAAGCTGCGGTATTGTTCTTCTGTTAAAATTTCTATACCCATTCTACTTGCCATATTAAGTGCACTATCTTTTGGCTTGTTTTCTTTTCGTTTATCTAAAGCTTCTTTATCGTAGCAAATGCTTCTTCTTCCTTTTGGACTTTCTGCAGCGCAATCGTAAAAAGTATATTCGCCTTTGTTTTCACCAATACAAACCACATCTGGTTCACCGCCAGTTGCTTCCATTTCATTAAGCGACCATAATTTTTCTGTGCTATTTATTAACTTTGCTTGTACCTCATGCCATTCTATATTTTTATGGCGTTGCATATTTTGCTCAAAACGTAATTTTAAAATAGCTAAAAGCTTTTCAGTTTGCTCTGGTGATAATTTTTTTAAATCCATTTAACTTAATTAGCAGATTATGATTTATAATACAGTTAAAAAATATTAATTCGTAATTATTTGTTTTTTAATCTTGTTCTCATTTTAACAAATTCAAACCAAATTACAGCAATAAATCCTAGCACAGTTGCGAATAGTAATTGCGAAATACTAAGTGTACCGAATTCGAAAAAGTTAGCGAATGTTGGTACATAAAGTAAAAGTCCTGAGATGATAATGGTAATTCCAATAATTATAGCAACCAAATTGTTTTTGTACTTTAACGTAGTAAAAATAGAGTAATAAAATGAACGATTTACAAGCGTTAAAAATATATTTGCCACAATTAAAACGGTAAATACCATTGCTCTGGTTTGTGCTTCGTTTAGAGCTGTATAAACGGAATATTGATAAACTAGTAAGGTTCCAGCTGTAATCGCTAAGCCCTGAATGATGCTTGTCATTAATTCGCTCCAATTAAAAAATGAAGTTACAAATGGTCGAGGTTTTTGCAACATTGTGTTTTTTTCCATTGGTTCGTTCTCAAAAATGATAGAACAGGTTGGTCCCATAATTAGCTCTAAAAATATAATATGTACAGGAGATAAAATATTTGGATAAACCCACCCCAATGCTAAAGGGAGAAAAACAGTTAATATAATTGGAATATGAATTGAAATGATATACTGAATTGCCTTTTTTAAATTGGTATAAATTCTCCTGCCCATTGCAACCGCATCTACCATTTTAGACAAATCATCTTCTAATAGAATTAAAGAGGCGGCTTGTTTAGCTATTTCTGTCCCTTTTTTGCCCATGGCAATACCAATATGTGCTGCTTTTAAAGCTGGTCCATCATTCACGCCATCTCCTGTCATCGCTACAATTTGGTTATTAGCTTTTAAGGCATTAATAATCCTCAGTTTTGCTTCTGGAAACATTCTAGTGAAAATATTAGTTTGCATTACCTTCATTTGTAATTCTTCGTCCGATAGTTTCATTAAATCATCTCCAGTAAGGCTATGTTCGTACCCTTTAAAAGAAATTTGCTTTGCTATTGCGGTTGTGGTTTCTGCATTGTCGCCTGTTACTATTTTCACTAAAATTCCTGCATCATAAAAATGATTTAAAACGTTTGAAATGTTTGCTTTTGGTGGGTCATAGAATGCTACAATACCTTTAAATTTAAATTGAAAATCTTGTTGTTTATCAGGGAAATTATTGCCTTCAAAATTACATTCACCAACACCTAAAACTCTATATCCTTCACTAGTAATAGTTTTAATAGCAGTTGTTATTTGTTTTTTTTCTTCAGCTGATAAATTAGAAACTTGCATGAGTGCTTCTGGTGCACCTTTAGCGGCAATAATTCTTTTACCCAAATTATTTTCAAAAATATGCGTCATCATTGGTGGCTTTCCCCCTAATGGATATTCGTGAATTAATTTGAAGTTAGGTCGTTCGTCTGTTGAATCTAAATTGCTGTAAGCCCGATGCAATGCAATTTCCATCGGATCAAAAGGTATAGGCTCACTTGCCCACATGGCTATTTTTAATAGCGATTTTTCATCTTCATTTGCTTCTTCTGGATTAATTATTCTTTGAGAGGTTAAGGTAAATACCTTTGCCAAACTCATTTTATTTTCAGTAATTGTTCCAGTTTTATCAGTACAAATTACAGTAGCCGAACCCAATGTTTCTACTGTTTTCATTTGTTTGACCACAATGCCCATTTTCATAAGCCTCCAAGCTCCAATAGCCATAAACGTGGTAAATGCCATCGGAATTTCTTCTGGCAAAATACTCATCGCTAAAGTAAGTGCTTTGAGTAAGCTGTCTAAGATGTTATAGGAATGAAAATAATTAATTACCCATACAACTAAAAAGACGATCGCTCCAGCAACTACCATTTTTTTTACAAAACTGTTGATTTGTAATTCTAGTGGTGTTTTTTCTTCTTTAATACTTTCTAAACTTTCGCCAATTTTGCCCAATTTGGTTTGATTTCCAATATGAGTTACGGTTGCTATAGCTAAACCACTTGCTACTGTTGTACCTTTATAGATAAAATGATCTTCTTTCGCTTTGTCTTTAAAAACGGCAAAAGATTCTCCGGTAAGGATAGATTCATTAACAGAAAAATCATTAGAATGAATAATTATCCCGTCTGCGGTAATTGAAGTACCTTCCTCTACTATTAAACTATCACCAACAACTAAATCATCGCTTTTTATTTCAATGGTTTTACCATCTCTAATTACTTTGCAATTTGGTTGAGAAAAATCTTTTAGTTTTTGTAGCGCATTTCTACTTCTTGAATCTTGATATAAGGATAGAAACGAAACGATAATAATTGCCGATAAAAGAAAAATAGCATCAGCTATCTCCCCACTAACAAAATAAATAAGCGAAGCAGCCAATAAAAGCACAATCATTGGTTCTTTTGCCAAACTTTTTATGGCGTCGATGATGGTGTTTTCTCGTTTATAGATTAATGCATTTTTGCCAAATTTTTCTCTTGCAATAATTACTTGCTCATTCGTTAATCCCTTAATCTCAAAATTATTTGTAGACATTATGTTTTTTAGGTTTAGTTAATAGCAGAGTTAAATTAGTTGAAAGGTCGATTCACTTTGTATCACTTAATAAAGCAACAATTTACATTAAATATTACATATAATGATTTTACTAATTAAAATTCGGATTTTGCTTTAACCAGAAAAATTAAAACAGCTATATTATTGTGGCTATAATAACTAACTAGAATAATAATATAATTTTGGCTACTTTGTTGAGTTGTGTTGTTTTCATTTCAAACTATTTTATGGCGAATGCTAAGGCTAAATCAATAATCAGATTTTTAGGGACGATTATTTTATTTTACGATCACCAATAATGATCCAATAGAAATGGATATCCACAATAAAAGTGCTAATAACAATGGTTTTATACCAACATTTCTTAAAACTTTAAAAGACAAACTCGCACCTATTAAAAACAATGTAATTGTTAACCCAATTTTAGAAATCTTTACAATTAACGGGCTTAGATGATGAATTATAGGAAAATAAGTGTTTAAAATCATTGACACGATGAACAAGGCAATAAACCAAGGGATTTTAATTTTAGCTTCTTTGTTTTTAAATGTCATTACAGAAAATAATGACAATGGAATAATCCATAGCGCTCTGGCTAATTTTACTGTTGTAGCAACTTCCAGCGCTTCATTGCCATATTTGCTTGCTGCGCCTACAACAGAACTGGTATCATGTATTGCAATTGCACACCATAAACCAAAATCGTGTTGAGATAAGTGTAAAAGACTTCCAATTACAGGGAAAGCGAGTAAAGCAATAGAATTTAAAGTGAAAACCACCGCTAAAGCAATAGAAATTTGATGGGGTTTGGCTTTCACAATCGGTGAAATTGCAGCAATTGCACTTCCGCCACATATTGCAGTTCCTGCTGATATCAAATAACCTGTGATTTTTTCGATTTTAAAAAATCGGGTTACCAAATAACCTAATGTAAGCACTGAAATAATACTAACAAAAGAAAAAATAAATCCTTCTTTACCTGCTTGTAAAGCACTATTGGTATTCATTCCGAAACCTAAACCAATTACTGAGGCTTGTAATAACGTATGAATTAATTTTTTGGTCGCGACTTCATAAGGATTTCCAATAAACTGTATAGCTAAAAAACCTAAAACTAAAGCTATTGGTGCTGATACAAAAGGAAACAGGCAGCATACAATAATTGAAATAAATGAAGCTTTTTGAGTATTTGGATGTGCTGCGAAATAAGCCGTTAATTTTTCCATCTTTTCTAAATTTTAGAGTAATTTCTGATGTAAAAGTCATCATTGTATTATTCTTAAAGAAATGATAAAAAGTAATGCTTAATTACTTGAAGTTATAATGGTTTGAGAATTTTAAAAATAAATTTGCAATTACATCTTGTTCGCCTTGAGACTGAATAAAATAAAAATCTCTTAAAATCATTAGATTTTTTACATCAATTACTATTAAAGATTTGTTTTTCAATTCCTGCAAGATAGAATGAATAGAAACAAACGCCATACAATCTGAATGTAAAAGATAAGCTTTGATACTTTCTGTATTGGCTAATTGCATTTCTAGTTGAAGGTCCGTTAATTTTAAACCTAAACTCTTCAATTTAAAGGCGATGGTTTCTAATGTACCCGAACCAGGTTCCCTTAAAAGGATAGGTATAGTTTTAAGTTCATCCAATTTTATTGAATTTTTATGAGCTAAAGGATGATTAGCACGCGCAACTAAAACAATTTCATCTTTTATAAATGGAGTGTAGTGAAAGGATTTATTTTTAGAAAGTCCTTCAATCATTCCCAAATCTATTTTTTGCTCAATTAATAATTGCTCAATTACTTCGGTGTTATGAATGCTTAACTGTATTTTGATGTCTTTAAACTGTTGATGGAAAGCCGCCAATAAAGCTGGAAGTACATATTGCGCAATGGTTGTACTCGCTCCAATTCTAAAAACACCTTCGTGTTTTTGGTTCAATTGGTTAATTTCAAATTCTAATTCTCTGTAAACGGTAAATATTTTTTCAGTGTATTTAAGTAACGTTTTTCCAGCTATCGTCAGTTGAATTTTAGTTCCATTTCTATCAAATAATTTCGTGTTTAATTGTTGTTCAATTTCTTTGATGTGCTTACTTATGGCTGGTTGAGTAATGTTTAATTCATTAGCGGCTTTTGTAAAGCTTAACCTTTTAGCAACGGTATCAAAAACTTTTAATCTGAAATCAAACATTAATGTAATTGTAAAATTATTTAGAATTTATTTCTTAAGCTTCACGTATTTGTCTTTTCCATCGGTTAACCAATTTAAACTAAATTTTACAAATACATTTTCTTTGTAGTTTTCTTTCTCAAACAATAAACCAATATCGCCATTAGCAAGAACCGTCATCGAAGAATAAGCGGCACTTCCAGCATAAATTGTTTTTCCTTTACTCCAAGTTTTACCTTCATCATAACTTATTTTAACCGTCATGTTTTTGCGGTCGGCTTTGTCATTTGCATTAGCAAAAAGTAGTCTATTTTTATCATCTCCAGCTTTTTTAGAAGTATATCGAATTATACTGGCATTACAGCCTGGATCTACTAAATTAGTATCTGGTTGAGTTAACCATGTTTTGCCTAAATCAGTAGAGGTGTGCACAAATCTAAATCCTTTGTTATTTACCCTACTATTAATCATCCAACGACCATCGGCTAATTCTACAATTTTAGATTCATCAGCAGGCGTAATTGCTTTGTCTATAAAATGCCAAGTTTCTCCGTGGTCATCACTACCAAAAAGGAAAAGTCCATTTTTTAAATTAACCATAGTGTGAACCAATTTGCCAGTGCTGGTTTGAATGCCACGACCAGAAGTTATAAATTTAAAATCTTTATGCCATTCTGGCTTTGTAACTTGCGAGGTAATATCTTTTGGTAAAGACCATGTTTTGCCATTATCTACGCTTTTAATAAATTGCAAATAATAGACATCTTTTTCGGTATCTAAATTCATGTAATTAAAGAATAAGAAAATTGCTCCAGTAATTTTATCTACAATCATAGATGGATCTGAAGCAGATTGACCTAATGGATAATCTACAACCATTTGTATTGGTAACCATGTTTTGCCATTATCTGCACTGCGACGAATAACAATGTTGATGTCTTTACTTCTATTTAAATCACCACAATTTGGAACACGTTGATCAATTGCAGCAATTAAATCGCCATTTGGAGCAGTAACTAAAGATGGAATTCTATAGCATGAAATGCCATCGCCTGTTTGCGTAAAGAATAAGTTATTAAACTCAAGTGTCTTATTTTGTTGTGCACAAACTGATAAGGAAAATAGAGCTAAGAATAAAAGTAGATGTAGTTTCATTTTACAAATTTAAGCTAAAGTGATTTCTTTTCCTTAAAGCAAAGAGCCCCATAATTGGACCTATCGCAAGCACTACATAAATATATTGCGAATTGATGGTGTTTGAAAGTATATTAATTATCTGTATGCTCACAATTGTTATACTAAAGCCTATACAATTGACAATGGTAAGGGAAGTCCCTCTTGATTCTTCGGGTGCATTTTGAGCAATTAAGGTTGAAAATAAAGGAGAATCTGCAATAACAGTAATACCCCAAATAAATAAAAAGGCAAGAAGTAAAACTACTGAATTTGAAAACAAAAATAAGGGAGAAGCCAAACAACATATGCCTGATAAAAGCAATGATATGATTGCTATTTTCTTAGCTCCATAACGCTGGGAAATTAATCCGCTAATTATACAAGAAATTGCGCCCGATGCAATAATTAAGAAGGAGTAAAGGGGAACATTTAGTTTTACATTTGGATAATGCAAATTGTAGGCAGTAAGCATTAACGGCACAAATGCCCAAAAAGCATACAATTCCCACATGTGTCCAAAATAGCCAAATGCAACTGATCGAAATTCTCTTTCTTTAAAACTCTTTAAAAAGGTAGTAAATTTTAATTTTTTTCCTTGTTTACGATAAGGTCCATTTGGAACAAAGAACAATATCATTAAGCCTCCCAATAAAGACAAGGTAGTGGTTGAATAGATGATATATTTCCAAGGAAAACCAACGGTAAAACTTTTTAATAAATGCGGAAAAGCTGTTCCAATAACCAATGCGCCAACTAAGAAACCCAGAGATTTTCCTAAACCTGCTTGATGATAGTCAGCTGCTATTTTCATTCCCACAGGGTAAATTCCCGCAAGGAAAAAACCAGTTAAAAACCTAAATAAAAGTATTTCGGTTAAACCGATAGCGTTAATGAGCATTCCTAAGTTAAAAAGCCCTGCTAGTATGGCGCTGATAAAAAATACAATAGAAGGGGAGAAACGATCGGAAATAGTTAAAATAGCAAAAACTAAAGTCCCTGTTATAAATCCAAACTGGATGCTACTCGTTAAGTGAGCCAAAACAGTTGTTTCAAGATGGAGCTCTTTTGCAAGGTCTGCTATAACTGAATTGCCAGCAAACCACAAGGAGGTGCAAAAAAATTGAGATAACACTATAATTGGTAAAGTTAATCTCATTAAATTATTTATATTTTTTTCGCTTAGTTAGTGTTAGGTTAAGCCTGATAAAGCTTGCTTCTTCATAAAGAATATGATTAGCTAATGCCAAATTACGCAAGTTCATTCAAAGTACAAATTTAATCAACTATATTCTTTAGCTACAATATTTTGTAACTTTTCGAAACGTAGGATTTTTGTTACAAATTACAGGCTTATAGCGTCTTAAAAATGTTGTGAGGATTAAATTATAATGTAAATTTGTTTTCAGATTTTTTGCTTTAACAGTACTTCTGATCAGGATGATACATGGTTATTCATGGTGTTTTTAGTTGTGAATAGAAAATGTTACTTGATGTAAAACAAACCATTTAAATATTTAATATAAAAGAGATAGATACATGAAAGTTGGCATTCCATTGGAGATATTTCCAAACGAGTTAAGAGTAGCCGCAACTCCAAAAACAGTTAAAAGATTACAAAAGCAAGGATTTGAAGTTTATATTGAACATAATGCTGGTTTAAAATCAAATTTCTCTGATAAAGATTTCGAAGAGGCTGGAGCAAAAATTGTTCAAACAGCAGCTGAAATTTACAATAACACTGATATTGTATTGAAGGTTAAGGAACCTTCGATGGAAGAAGTTGATATGATGAAAGAAGGCTTAGTAATGTTAAGTTATTTATGGCCCGCTCAAAATCAACCTTTACTCCAAAAACTAGCAGATAAAAAAGTAAATGCAATTGCAATGGATGCAATTCCGCGGATATCACGTGCTCAAAAAATGGATGTTTTATCATCTATGGCAAATATTGCCGGTTATCGTGCTGTTATTGAAGCCTCTTTTTATTTTGGAAGATTTTTAAATGGACAAATTACTGCCGCTGGTAAAGTTGAACCTGCAAAAGTATTAGTAATAGGTGCTGGAGTTGCTGGATTGGCGGCAATTGGCGCAGCTAATTCTTTAGGTGCTATTGTAAGAGCATTTGATACACGTAAAGAAGTGGCAGAACAAATCGAATCGATGGGTGCTCAATTTTTAACGGTTGAAATAGAAGAGGATGGAGCAACATCATCTGGTTACTCAAAAGAAATGAGTAAAGAGTTTATTGAAGCGGAGATGAAATTGTTTTTAGAACAAGCTAAAGAAGTAGATATCATCATCACAACTGCTCAAATTCCGGGAAGACCAGCGCCAAAATTGATATTAGATTATCATGTTGAAGCCATGAAGCCAGGATCTGTGATTGTAGATTTAGCAGCTTCTACAGGTGGTAATTGTGCTTATACAAAAAATGGAGAAATATTTACCACGGCTAATGGCGTAACCATTTTGGGTAAATTAAGTCAATTACCAAGTCAAGCTTCTCAATTATACGGCAATAATTTATGTCATTTATTAGATGATATGGGCAAAGCCGAAAATTGGAAAATTGATATGGAAGATGCAGTAGTTTCTAGAGCAATGGTAACTTACGATGGAAAAATTAATTGGCCACCAGCGCCACTTCCAGTAAGTCCAACAGCGGGTGGTGGTGCTAAAAAAGTAGTTGCACCAAGTTCAGCAGAAATTAAAATTGCCGATGAAGCCAAATCAAAAAAAGAAGCTTTTTCGATGTTTATACGTTTAGCAGTAGTTGGCGTTTTATTGTTATTAGTCGGTAACTATGCGCCGAGAGAGTTTTTCCAACATTTTACCGTGTTTGTATTAGCGGTTTTTGTAGGTTGGCAATTAATTACAAATGTATCTCATTCCTTACATACACCATTAATGGCTGTTACCAATGCAATTAGTGGAATTATTGTAATTGGCGGTTTATTACAAACCACAGGAGACATTCAAAACCCAATGACAATATTAGCATTTATCGCCATTTTGGTCGCTACCATTAACATTGTTGGAGGTTTTGTGGTTACGCACCGCATGTTAAACATGTTTAAAAAATAACAAAGCATCAGCTTCAATTACACAACAAATTACGATAATAAAAAGAGTTTAAAATATATTATGACCATTGGAATTCAAACAGCAGCATATTTATTTGCAAGTATTCTGTTTATATTAAGTTTAGGGGGATTGTCCTCACAAGAATCAGCAAAACGTGGGGTATTATACGGCATAGTTGGTATGCTTATAGCCATCATTGCAACTGTATTAGGCGCTGGCATTGAAGGTCAAACCTACATTATTTTAGCTATCGCCATTGCTTCGGTTATTGGCTTAATGCTCGCTCGAAAAGTGGAAATGACAGCTATGCCTCAGCTAGTTGCTATCTTACATAGTTTTGTTGGTTTAGCAGCTGTTTTAGTTGGTTTTGGTTCATATTTAGATCCAGATACACATTCTTTACAAGGTGCAGCCCACATTATTCATTTAACAGAAGTGTATATAGGTGTTTTTATAGGTGCCATTACTTTTACAGGTTCTATCATTGCTTGGGGGAAATTGGAAGGTAAAATTCGTAGTAAAGCCCTGTTATATCCGGGTAGGCATGCAGTAAATATTGTTTTATTATTGGTTACAATTATTTTGGGTGTTTTGTTTGCTCAACAAGAGGGAACAGGAGGGATGTTATACTTAATAATTATGACTGCTATTGCTTGTTTTATTGGTGTAATGTTGGTGATGGCAATTGGTGGAGGTGATATGCCTGTAGTAGTGTCCATGTTAAACTCCTATTCTGGTTGGGCAGCATCGGCAGCAGGTTTTATGTTGGGTAATGATTTGTTAATTGTTACTGGCGCACTAGTTGGTAGCTCTGGAGCTATTTTGTCAATCCACATGTGTAAAGCCATGAATCGTTCTTTCTTCTCAGTAATTTTAGGCGGTTTTGGAAATGTACCTACCAATGGCGAAGCCAAACAAATTGAAGGAGAAGTAACTGCTGTAAACCACGAAGAAGTGGCAGATTTATTAAAAGAAGCAAAATCTATTGTTATTGTTCCGGGTTACGGAATGGCGGTTGCCAAAGCGCAATATCCAATATATGATATGGTGCAAACCTTACAAAAAGTAGGGAAAAAAGTGCGTTTTGCTATTCACCCAGTAGCAGGAAGATTACCAGGGCACATGAATGTATTGTTAGCGGAAGCTAATGTACCTTATGATATCGTAATGGAAATGGATGAGATTAACGATGATATGCCAGACACAGACCTTGTGATGGTTATTGGTGCAAACGATGTTGTAAATCCGAGTGCACAAGACGATCCTGCAAGTTCTATTTACGGAATGCCAGTGATTGAGGCTTGGAAAGCAGAGAAAGTAATCATTATGAAACGTTCCATGTCTGCCGGCTACTCTGGAGAAGACAATCCACTGTTTTATAAGTCAAACTCAGAAATGCTTTATGGTGATGCAAAAGATAGCGTTGAAAAAATACTAGGATTTTTGAAGGGCTAGGCTAATCATTTAATACATAAGATAAGGCGTTATCTTATCTAACCACTGCTCTTTGCTAATTTTAGTTGGTATGGGGATATTGTTTTTGATTTGATTAAAAGAATTTTCTAGGCCAAGTAGTTTATCTAAATGACCATTGCCATTCGGATTGGCATTTGTTTTGTAAAGCCTTTCTTTACATTCTACGGGATAATTTGTAATCAATTGTTTTAAGATCTCTACGCCTAAAAATACTGGTTTTATTAATTGCTGATTAGTTACACCTACCGTTAATCCAAAGCAAAGTTCGCCTTCGTACATTCCCCAATTAGGAATATATTGGGTAACAGCAAATTCAACGCCGGGTAAATTTAAACTATCTAAATTTTCTTTTAAAGTTGCGGCATTGATCCACGGCGCACCAAAAACCTTAAAATCTATTTCGGTTCCTCTTCCTTCATTTACATTAATACCTTCCAACAAACCTAAGCCTGGATAAAGTAAAGCCGTTTCTGCGTCTTTTATAGCCGGAGAAGTTGGTATAAACTCCCAGTTAGCTTGATTAGGAAAGTCATTTCTATTCCAATGTAAAACCTTTAAAACTTGTAAATCGAGATTAGAAATATAGTTACTAGCAAAGTAATTTGCCAATTCTCCCATGGTGCAACTATGCTTTATGGGTATATTCCACCTGCCTAGAAAAGAAGCACAGGCGTCATTTAGTAACGGACCTTCGGCTTTTAACAAATCTCCATTAAGTGGATTAGGTCTGTCTAATAAAATAAACTTTTTATCATGCGCAGCGCATGCCTCCATGATATGCGTCATTGTCCATAAATAGGTATAAAATCTGCAACCTACATCTGGTATATCAAATACAACTGCATCTACGTTTTGTAAATCTTCCCCTGTGGGCGATAATTTATCACCATACAAACTAATTACAGGTAAGTTCGTCAACTCATCTGTTTGGTTAGGTACCCAAGCTCCATCAGCATTAGTTGCAGACAAACCATGTTCGGGCGAAAAAAGTTTAACTAGCTGAAAACCGGCATTAATTAAAGCCATTCTAGTTTTGATACCGAAGGCATTCTGAGCAACATCATTAGTTACCAGACCGATGCGTAAATCTTTATTTTGACCCACTGTAGCACAAAATTGATCTATCCCAAAAAGTACTTTTTTCATATTTATTTTACTGAAGCCCAGTTAAGTAAGTAGTTTAGTAGGGATTATTCTAAAAAGAAAACAATTGTACTTACTACTCTGGCTTTTTGGAGATAGGGTTCTTGGGGTTTTTGGCTAGTCTCGCCACCTTCTGGTTCATAATAGCTACCAGCAATAGTAATCTGTCCTTGCGAAGCTGTTTTTATCTTGCCCAATTGTGCTTGCGAATCGTTAGCAAATTGTTCGCCTGCTACACGTGCATTCTTGGTGCTTTCTGCTATTAACTGTGGCTTAATTGAATTTAGCTCAGGAAAAGTATAGTTGGTAGTAATTGTAGATGTTAAATCTTTACTAACTAAATCTAATTTTATTTGAGCGGTTTTGTCTTCCGTTGCTTTTACATCTTTTGATTGGATAGTTAAACTTTGAATAATCGTATATCTATCTACTTTTACCTGTACTTGTTGACTGTTTCTCCATTCGCTTTGGTAGTATCTTTGGAGGTCATTTATACCAATATTGTTTATTTTAATTTCACTTTTGTTATATCCATTAGCTGTTAAATAGGCGACAATTGCATTTTTTTTGATTTCTGATCGCTTAATGATTTCTTGTAAATTATCTCCCGAAATCGAAAAACTTAAATTAATAGTAGCAGAAGTCGCTGTCATATTCATTTCAGCTAAACCTTTTACAGTTACAACACGATCTTTGTCGCTAAATGTTTTTAAGCCTTTAAAAATGAAAAATCCTAACAAAAGAAGCCCAAACAAAATAGAAAGGCTTAAGATAATTGATTTTGATAGAGATTTGTTTTCCATAGCGCTAAAGATTTAATAACTGTTTTTATTACTTAATATACAATTTGTTGCCTGTTATTGTTTTAAATCAAGGTCAAATTCATCATTTAATTTTACCGTTTGCAAGACTTGCTAAAGTCAGTTTTCCCTTCTGGACTATTGTTAATTCCAATTATTTCTTTTTTTAGTCTCAGTAATATGGGCAAGATGATGATCGCAATGCCAAGCATAAACCCCTATATTCTCGTCAACTCTAAATGTTTTTCCGTGTTCTGGATGAATAAATATTCTCCCTAATTGTTCTTCTGTAAGGTTGTTTAATAAAATACTCCACCTTTCATGTATTCCTTCTATCATTTTTATAGAAGGTTCGATAGGCATGTGTTTAGAGTCCGCAAGTTCTGCCCAACGCTCTTCAAAATATGGTTTTACTGTTGGTCGGTCTTCTGTTAATGCAAGTTTTAAACGAATTAAGCTGTTCATATGGCTATCAGCACAATGATGGATGACTTGTCTAATGGTCCAACCATCTGGTCTGTAAGGTGTGTCAAGCTGTTCGTCGTTTAAATGAATTAGTTCATTTTTTAATCGTGTCGGAAAAGATGATATAGTAGTAATCCATTTTGATAAAATTTCTTTTGAGATTGTTTTTGGTTGCTCAAATTTTCCAATCGGATATTTTAATAATTCCATTGACATGCCGTTATTTTTCAGGTTTCTTTTTATAATCTTTTATTAAAAAATAAATTGATGCGACAAATACAATTAGGTATAAAATTGCCAATTCTGGCTTTTCAAATTTCAGATTTTTAAAATCGAATTGTTTAAATAATACACTTCCTAAAATGATTGCAATAATCAAAAAGAAAAAATTTAGTCCTTTCTTATTTTCCATATTTTTTTAATGTTTGGTTGGTTCTTTTTATTATCCATTTCTATCGCTCGTTAATGTATCGGCATTTTTCGTTACAATCGTAGCTAACGATTTTTTACTTTGAGCTAGGACAGAAAATCTAAAAATAAATACTCAATTTAGTAATAAAATATCACTATTTCCA
>JAIELS010000043.1 GCA_019752795.1 Sphingobacteriaceae bacterium | reverse complement strand
TGCTGCTCATGTTCTTAAATTTGCGCATTACCGAAATAGAAGGGGTAAGGTTAAATGAATCGTTGTTTATACTAGTATTCAGTCCAACAAAATTGGCGACTATTTCTGTTCGTTCTGCACGAATACCTGCTTTAAATCCCCAATCTTTAAGGTTAAATTGATAAGTGTTATAAAAAGCATATACATTTTGACGGTTATCAAAAACATTGGTGCGCAGCTGATCTACTATGAAATTTCCGGATGAGTTGGCTGAAAGAAATTGAAAATCACTGTTGTTATTTCTAAATATTGCTTTTACACCCGCCTCAATATTTATTTTCTTAATTGGATGCATGTAATCAATTTGTACAGTTTGTTCAGCTGTTCCTCCAGTATTTTCTTGTTTGTAATCGGATACATTATAAGCTACTGTGTTGAAAACATCAACATTGTTAAATTGGCTATTGCTAAACTCGTAATAGCGGTAAGAGAAAGTTAATAAGCGATTTTTATCCTTTTTAAAACCTAATTGGTAATTAAATGCCGCATCTATGCCGTTTCCATCACCGTTTAAGTTATTGGTTAATTCATAACGTTGTAAAAGTGTATTTCCATTATTTAATGAAGAGAACTGATTATTTAAACTTTTACTAGTGCTGGCATTGTAATTAAATTGTCCAGAAATAAGATTTAAAGTATCAATTTCGAAACTTAGTTCTACACCTCCATATCCACTTTTTCCCGAATTTTCTCTAGACCCAGTTTGCCATAAGTTAGTAGTGCTATTACCTAACATAGTACGGTTAATGCTATTGTTTAGCAATGGAGAACTACTTAAGTTTCCACCTGCATTAGTGGCGATACCAAATTTTCCGCTTTTTAAGGTGAAACTACCGCCAACGCCTGGACCACCAACAGGGAAACGTCGGTTTGCATTTATAGAACCATTTGTACCATTGTCTACCTTTTTGTAGGTAATGATATTAATAATACCAGACAAACCTTCTCCATCATATTTGGCAGGAGGGGTGGTAATCACTTCAATACGCTCGATGCTTGAAGCAGGCATGCTTTTCAGAATATCTTTAGGATTACGCTCCATCATACCGGAAGGTTTTCCATTAATTAAAATTTTATAATTGCTGTTGCCTTGAAGCTGAATGTTGTCATCACCATCTACCGAAAGCATAGGCACTTTTCGCATCATTTCTAACACGCTATTTACTTTATTTTCTGGATCTGCTTGAACATTGTAAGCAATGCGATCTATTTCTTGTTTAACTAATGGACGATCTGCAGTAACTGTTACACTTTTTAATTGGCTAGTTGTTGATGTTAGGTTGATAGGTTCAAGGATTTTAGAGGTAGAATCTAAGCTTACATTTACAATTTTACTTTGATAACCTACATGAATAATGTTAATTGAATAGTTTCCTTTTGATAAACCAGGTAATGAAAAGGTACCGTCTTTAGTTGATATTACAGACTTAACTTGCACTTTTTGTTCGTTCTTTAAAAGGAGAGTGGCAAAGCTAATAGGTTGCTGTATTAATGAATCGGTAAGTTTACCGCTAATTTGTAAAGATGGTTTTGTTTGGCTTTTTGCATTGATAAAGCACAATAGGAAAATGAAAAAAATAAAAGTTCTCATATTAAATAATTTGATTTATAGATTACTGTATTAGTTAAATAGTACACAAACATACGTAAATTTTTATTTTCTATAAATAAAATGTGATGAACTGTTTGAAAAATGTGATAAAAGAGAACACGAGCTTAAAAAAGCTTAATTAATATACTAAGCATTTACAATTCATTTAAATAGTAGAAGGATAATTCCTGTGAATGAAAAATTAATATCGAATATTTAGCTGGCCTAATATGGCTAACTATATTAATTTTTTGGAGTGCTATTGGCTTGTTTATTCAAGTATTTTTACAATTGGCACCTATTTAAATTATTTTTTTAGAAAAGTTAATTATTAATTAAATGTATTTTACTTTGCTAAGTAGTAATGAATCAAAGCTTTTGGATATTTTCTCGACATAACGTGGGGCTTTGTATTAAAAATGTTTATTTACAATCTTGCGATTGATTTTTCGATTATTTATATTTACACTATTCATAAATCATAGGGCAAGTGAAGTTCAATTTTAAAAAGCAAGAAAACGATCGTAAAAAAATTCTCATTGTAGAAGATGAACCGATGAGCGTAATGGTAATCGAAAAAATTCTCAAAGGGTACGAATTTGATTTGGTAATAGCTGTTGATGGTTTGGATGCAATTGATAAATTTAAAAAGAATACAATCGATTTAGTTATAATGGATTTGTATATGCCTAAAATGGACGGTTTTGAGGCGTCGAAAAGAATTAAATCTATGTCTAGAGATACCCCAATTATTGTAATTTCTACTACTTTAATTGGTGAAGAAGAGTTGAAAAGAGATATAGGGATTGATTATCTGTTATCTAAACCTTTAAATGTGAATAAATTTAAAGATTTTATACACATGCTTCTGCTTGCCTAAGAGGTTAAGCCCTTTATTTTTTTAAACCTTTAATCTTCTCCCGTCTCTGGGAATTTAATTACTCAAAATGTAGAATTTTCTCTCTAGTTCCGAGTAAAAAAATCTACATTATTTATTTTTTATATTTTATTTTCAATTTTAAAAAACCTATTTATTGGTTTCTTAAACAAATTCATATTTAATCATATATTAATTTAGAATTTAAATATTTTGGCTTCTAATTTGTCAACTTAACCAAGTTTGCATTTGATATTCTTAAGCAAATCAAAATAATTAGCAGATGGAGTATAAGAAACGTATAATGATAGTTGATGATAGTATTATCGATCAAATGATCACAACTAGGGTTTTGAAAACAAATTATACGTATGATGAGATAGTTACGATGGCGAGTGCAACTGAGGCGCTTGCATATTTTGATAACCACATCAACAATCCAGCTCTACTTCCAAATTTAATATTGTTGGATTTAGATATGCCATTAATGAATGGTTTTGGTTTTTTAGAAAGATTTAATAATTATTCAAATTCAATTAAAGCAACTTGTGCTATAGTTGTATTAACAGCTTCTGAAGTTTTAAGTGATATTGAAAAGATGAAATCTCATCCTCATGTTGTTACTTTGATATCAAAACCATTGGATAAGAATTCTTTAATTCCGCTCATTCAATCTTATTTCTAATTTATTAAATGATGTCTTTCTAAAATTATGATAGGCTTCGATTATAATTTTAACTAAAATAGCTTAACTAATTTTTTTATTGTCACATTTCCAATGCAAAAGAAAAAAGCATGTTTAAACTTTTGTTTGTATATAACAATTAATTACATTTGAATATACCCCTTTGGGGTATGTTTTTCATAGGTAGATGTAGGGTCAAGGATTTATTCTTGACCCTTTTTTATTTTTGGCCATAAAAATCAAATTTAGATTGATTTTATCAACATCCGTTATGTTATAACAATCGTATATTTGTACAGATATGATGATCAGAAAGAAAAAAATTATCGTTGCTGTTACTGGAGCCAGTGGTTCTATTTATGCTAAACTGTTATTAGATAACCTACAGGTTTTATCAGAACAGATAGAAAGGGTTGCTGTGGTAATGTCTGATAATGCAAAAGAGGTTTGGCGTTTTGAATTAGGTAATGAAGATTACAATAACTATCCATTTGATTTTTATCAAAAAATGGATTTTAATGCTCCATTTGCTTCTGGTTCTGCAAGGTTTGATACCATGATTATCATGCCCTGTTCTATGGGTACTATTGCTCGTATAGCGCATGGAATATCAAATGATCTAATTTCTAGAGCCGCAGATGTTGTTTTAAAAGAACGAAGAAAATTAATTGCTGTAGTTAGAGATACTCCCTTTAGTTTAATTCATATTGATAATTTAAAAACAGTTACAGAAGCTGGAGGTATTATTTGTCCGGCAGTACCTTCATTTTATAGTTTACCTAAAACTATAGAAGATTTGGCGCAAACTGTAGTAAGCAGAGTAATAGATTTAGCTGGTTTGGAACAACAGAGTTACCGTTGGAATGAGGGTTAGCTCATTGCTTCAATCGTTCATTTGTCATTTCTTAAAAGCTCGTAACTTGTAACTCACAACTCATAAGTAATTTTGTTATCTTTGCAATCTCAATGAAAAAAGTTGCATTTTATACACTTGGCTGTAAGCTAAATTTCTCAGAAACCTCTTCAATTGGTCGATTATTCACTGATGCAGGTTATAAAACTGTAGAATTTACCGAAGGTGCAGATGTGTATGTGATTAATACCTGTTCAGTAACAGATCATGCTGATAAAAAATGCCGTAAAGTAGTCAAAGAAGCTTTAAAATATTCGCCAAATGCATACATCACAATTGTAGGTTGCTATGCTCAATTAAAGCCTACAGAAATTGCTGAAATTGAAGGTGTTGATATGGTATTAGGTGCTGCAGAAAAATTCAGAATTGTAGAGTTTATCTCAGATTTAACGAAAAATCCTAAAGCAGTTATTCACCAACAAAACATAGAAAAAGTAAACCATAATTTTGTTGCTGCTTATTCTATTGGCGATAGAACACGTACCTTCTTAAAAGTTCAAGATGGTTGTGACTACCCTTGTACTTATTGTACAATTCCATTGGCACGTGGTGCAAGTAGAAGTGATACTATTGAGAATGTAGTTGATCGTGCTACACAAATTGCAGCAAGTGGTGTTAAAGAAATTGTATTAACAGGGGTTAATCTTGGCGATTTTGGCATTAGAGATGGACAAAGAGAAGATAAGTTTTTCGATTTAGTTAAAGCATTGGATGAAGTTGAAGGTATTGAACGTATACGTATCTCTTCCATTGAACCTAATTTATTGAGCAATGAAATTATTGAGTTTGTAGCTCAATCTAAAAGATTTGTACCACATTTTCATATCCCATTACAATCTGGTTCTAATAAAATTTTAGGCCTAATGAAAAGACGCTATCAACGCGAACTTTATACAGAACGTGTAGCTAAAATTAAAAGCTTAATGCCAAATTGTTGTATAGGGGTTGATGTGATTGTAGGTTTTCCTGGAGAAACACATGACGATTTTCTAGATACTTATCAATTCTTAAACGAGTTGGATATTTCATATTTACATGTTTTTACTTATTCTGAACGAGAACAAACTGAAGCCTCAGAAATGAAAGGTAAAGTTGCTGGTAGTACACGTTTTGATAGAAATAAAATGTTGCATATTCTTTCGGATAAGAAAAGAAGAGCATTTTATCAATCTCAAATTGGAAGTAATGCACAGGTTCTTTTTGAAGATGATCAGAAAAATGGATACATGCATGGTTTTACTAAAAATTATGTAAAAGTAAAAGCCAAATACGATCCTGTCATGGTTAATGAATTAAAAAACGTTAAACTAGTAGAGTTGTTGGCAGATGGAGAAGTAGAAGTTGCTGAGTTAGAAAGCGTTTACACCCACTAAATTTTCTATAGTAAATAACTAGTTTTTATTGTTCGGATAATTCGGCTAAGCTTTGTTCTTTATGCTTTAGTCTTTCAGCTTTCTTTATTATCTTCGTTAAAATTTTTCATTATGTTCCCAACCGTTTCACATTTTTTGAATTACCTTTTTGGCATAGATGTGCCTCTTCCATTTAATACATTTGGTGTTTTTGTTGCTTTAGCTTTTGTTGGCGGTTATTGGGCATTTTTTGAAGAAGCAAAACGTAAAGAGGCATTAGGTATTATCAAAGCAACTAAAAGGAAAGTTCTTATTGGAGAACCAGCAAATCCTTTGGCTTTATTAACCAATGGTTTTTTTGGGTTTATTGTAGGGTATAAACTAATTTATGCACTATTAAACTATCAGCTTTTTGTAAGTGATGCACAAACTGTATTGTTATCTACAAAAGGAAATATTTTTGGTGGTTTGGCTATGGCTGCGCTATTTGTTTATTGGGAATATAAAGAAAAAGAAAAGGCGAAACTTCCTACACCAAAAACAGTAGAAGTTACCGTTCGTCCGCATGAATTAATGAGTAATTTAATTGTTTGGGCGGCAGTATGGGGTTTTTTAGGCGCAAAAATATTCGATAATTTAGAGCATTGGGATACTTTTATTCAAGACCCAATTGGTGGATTACTTTCATTTAGTGGTTTAACCTTTTATGGAGGCTTAATCTGTGGTGGTGCAGCGGTATTATACATTGCAAAGAAAAATGGTATCAAACCATTACACATGTTAGATATTGGTGGACCAGGTATGATGCTAGCTTATAGCATTGGTCGTATTGGCTGTCATTTATCTGGAGATGGAGATTGGGGAATAGTAAATTTAAATCCAAAACCATTTAATTGGTTACCAGATTGGCTATGGGCCTACACTTATCCAAATAATGTGGCAAATGAGGGTGTTAAAATTGCTAACTGTGTAGGTAAATTTTGTAATGAATTACCACAACCTGTTTATCCTACAGCACTATATGAGGTAATTATGGCATTCATCTTATTTGTGATTTTATGGCAAATTAGACGCAAAATTAATTTACCAGGAATGATGTTTGGCATTTATTTAATGATGAATGGTTTGGAGCGTTTCTTTATCGAACTTATTCGTGTAAACTCTAAATATACAGTTGCTGGTGTTCCATTTACCCAAGCAGAATTAATTTCATCTATTTTATTTGTATGTGGCTTACTATTGGTTGTTTTCTCAATTAAAAACAAAGAAAAAAACGCTAATTATTAATTACCTACATCATGATGAATTACGAACTTTTATGTTCAAAGGTAATAGCAGTCGCTCGTTTAACAGGTAATTTTATCCGTAAGGAAGCAATGGCTTTTGATGCTAATGCAATCGAGTACAAAGGATTAAATGATCTTGTTTCTTATGTAGATAAAAATGCTGAGAAACAATTGGTTCGAAATTTAAGTAAGTTATTACCAGATTCTGGATTTATTACTGAAGAAGAAACCGTTAATACTTTAGGTAAAACCTATACATGGATTATTGATCCTTTAGATGGAACTACTAATTTTATTCATGGGATACCAACTTATGCAATTAGTATTGCACTATATGAGGAAGATAAGCCTGTTATTGGTATAGTTTACGAAATAAATAGGGGTGAGATGTTCTTTACCTTTAAAGGTGGTGCGGCTTACCTTAACAATAAAGAAATTAAGGTTTCAAAAAATGATAATCTTTCTCAAAGTTTATTAGCTACTGGTTTTCCTTATTATCAGTTTGATAAACAACTACAATACATGCAATTATTTACAGAAATGATGCAGAAATGTCATGGTTTAAGAAGAATTGGATCTGCTGCAGTAGATCTAGCTTATGTAGCTTGCGGTCGATTTGATGCTTATTTTGAATATAATCTAAACGCTTATGATGTTGCAGCCGGTGCATATTTAGTACAGCAAGCTGGAGGTAGTGTAATGAATTTTTCTGGTGGTGATGAGTTTTTAGAAAAGAGAGAAATGTTGGCAACCAATGGCTTAATTACCGATGAAATTTTAATGACTATTAAAAAACATTTCAACGTTTAAAAATTTATCATATATTTATTTATAAAAAAAAAATATATGATAAAGAAAATTATATATGTGTTATTGGCGGTATTGGTCTTGATTCAATTTTTTAGACCAGTTAAAAATATTGCCCCTGTAGCAACAAATTCTAACGCAATTGATCAGGTTTATATATTACCTGAAAACGTTAAAGGAATTTTACAAAAGGCTTGTTTCGATTGTCATTCTAATACTACAAAATATCCTTGGTATGCGAACATACAACCCATTGCTTGGTGGATGGATGATCATGTTAAGGAAGGAAAAAGTGAACTTAATTTCTCCATATTTGGAAGCTATACTTTGAAAAAACAGGATCACAAACTCGAAGAAATTAGTGAGCAAATTGTAGATGAAATGCCTTTGCTGTCGTATACCATCGCACACAAAGAAGCAAAATTAAGTAAGGTCGAAAAAGAGGAGCTAACCCTTTGGGTAAATAATCTTAGAAAAGAAATACAAACTAAAATGTAAGTGTCTTGCTTACAGTGATTTAGTTTATAAAAAAAAGTCGTAACCAATAGTTACGACTTTAATATGCTTATTTTTCGTTGTTCAAACTAACTGGTAATGTGAGCAACTTAATTATAATGCCATAGAAACAACTTCTTTAACTTCTGGAACCATACGTTGTAATAAATTCTGAATACCAGATTTTAAAGTGATTGTACTAGATGGACAGCCACTGCAAGAACCTCTTAATTCTACAGTTACTACACCTTCATCAAATGATTTATATGAAATTGCACCTCCATCTTGTTCTACAGCAGGACGTACGTAATCGTGTAATATTTGTTGAATTTTAATTTCTAAATCACTTCCTTCAAAAGCAGGAGCTTCATCAGAAGTAACATCTTTTATTTTATATTCAGATTCAACAGCGCCTTTAACAAATTCTTTTAAAATAGCTTCAATATCTGCCCACTCTGCATCTTCAGTTTTTGTAATTGTTACAAAATTACTGGCAAAAAATACACCGTTAACAAAGTTAAATTTGAACAATTCTTTAGCAAATGGAGAAACTTCTGCACTTTCTCTTGTAGCAAAATCCTCACTTCCATTAATTAAAAGTTTATTAACCATAAACTTCATGGTAGCCGGATTAGGGGTTTGTTCTGTATATACGTTAATAGTCATGTCTTTAAAATTATACTACAAAAATAATTAATTCTAATTCTAAATAAGAGAAACCGGTGTCTAATTTAGGTCATTTATAATAGACTAAGCTTTCCTTTTTAATAAGGTTGGAAAGGGCAATTAAAAAACTCCAGTATAATTAAAAGGCGTAATCAGTTTTAATTCTGCCTTAATTACATCATTTACATCTAATTCATCAATAAATACTGCCATAGTTTGTGCGGTAATTTTCTGATTAGTACGCGTTAAAGCTTTTAGCGCTTCATATGGATTTGGGTAAGCCTCTCTTCTTAAAACGGTTTGTATTGCTTCAGCTACAACCGCCCAATTGTTTTCTAAATCTGCATTAATCGCATCAGAGTTTAAAATAATCTTATTTAAACCTTTTAAGGTAGAGCTAATTGCAATTATAGTATGCGCCATAGGAACACCCATATTTCTTAATACAGTAGAATCTGTTAAATCTCTTTGCAAACGAGAAATAGGAAGTTTTGCAGCGAAAAATTCGAATAAAGCATTTGCTAAACCAGCATTTCCTTCAGCGTTTTCAAAATCAATAGGATTAACTTTATGTGGCATTGCCGAAGAACCAACTTCTCCTTCTTTTATTTTTTGTTTAAAATAGTTTTTAGAGATGTAAGCCCAAATATCTCTGTCTAAATCAATAATGATATTATTAATTCGTTTTAAAGCATCGCATTGAGCAGCAAATTGATCGTAATGTTCAATTTGAGTAGTGTATTGTGCTCTTTTTAAGCCTAAAATATGATCTACAAAATTGTTAGAAAAATCTACCCAGTTTGTTTTAGGATAAGCGATATGATGTGCATTGAAATTACCCGTTGCTCCACCAAATTTTGCATTATTGGGTATGTTTTTAAGACTTAGTAATTGCACATTTAAACGTTCTGCAAAAACCATAAACTCTTTACCGAGTTTAGTAGGAGAGGCAGGCTGACCATGCGTATGTGCTAAAAGAGGAATATCTGCCCATTCTTCGGCTAAACCTTTAATTTTTTCTATTAGTTCAGTAATAGCGGGATAATAGTTTTCTTCTAAAGCTAATTTAAAGGTGTAAGGAATAGCGGTGTTATTGATGTCTTGAGAAGTTAGTCCAAAATGAATAAATTCTTTAAAAGGCTGTAAATTTAACTCATCAAATTTCGTTTTAATAAAATACTCTACTGCTTTTACATCATGATTTGTAATGCTTTCAGTATCTTTTACTTGTTGTGCATCATTGTCATTAAAATTTTGATAAATACTTCTTAGTTGCGGGTATAGATTGCTATCAAATGTTTCTAAGCCTGATATTTTAGCATCACATAATGCAATAAAATATTCAATTTCCACAAAGATGCGGTATTTAATTAATGCAGATTCCGAGAAATAATCAGCTAGTTTTGAAGTAGTTTTTCTATAACGACCGTCTACTGGAGAAATGGCTTGGAGCGGAGATAAATTCATTTTATTGAAAATAATTGATGAAGCCGCAAAGTTAACATTTATATGCTCTTTTGGAGAATTGATGAGCTATAAAATGTGCTAGAATCAAAAAAGTCTCAACAGTAAAGTTGAGACTTTTTATAACTTAGTTTAGACTAGTTAGTTTTAACTGTAGTATCAGTAGTAACAACTGTGTTAGTTACTGTAGTATCAGCTTTAACTGTAGTGTCAGCCATTACTGTAGTATCAGTAGCTACTGTGTCAGTAGATTCGCCAGTTTTTTCTGAGTTACAAGCTACAACTGATAAAGATAATGCTAAAGCTACAAAGCCTAATTTGAAGAAATTTTTCATTTTGATTTTCTGTTTAATAAATTAATTAATTTTACATGTTAATACTGCAAAGTTAAAAAGGTAACCCGTAAATGTGAAAAAAAGTTAAATAATAATTATTTTCCCCCTAAATCTTATCAAAAATGGCACTTATTTTTTTGAATAAGCTTATTAAACTGCCTATTTTCAAGAAATTAGGTGTTTGAAATTTAATTTTTGACTGTCATTATTCTTGTTTTTTGCATCAAAAATAGGCAACTTAAAGAGCGGGAAATTAGCTTAAACTTTAAATATTTTATATGTAATTTAGCTAACTAATTCTAATCTTTGTATTAGTTTTGGTTTGCATCTAGCAATCAGTATTTGGTAAAGATTAGTCATTTTAATAAATAAAAAATATTTTTTTGTCTACCATTGGGTTACCATTCACGTTTAAAAGTATTAATTGGTGAGTATTAAGTTAAGCAGTTCAGTTCCAACAGATAGAGAAGTAGTATTAGGTATACTTAATAACTCAGAAGAAGCCCTAAATAAATTGTATACGGGATACTATCCTATGGTTTTACAATTTATTTTAAATAACAATGGAGACGAAGATGATGCAAAAGATGTGTATCAAGAAGCGATCATTGTTTTATATAATAAAATTAAAAGCGGTGATTTTGAGCTTAGCAGCAAATTAAAAACTTATCTGTATTCGGTTAGCCGACGCGTTTGGTTGAAAAAATTAGCACAGCAAAGCAAAAAAATAAGTAATATAGCCGATTTTGAAGATGTTTTAATAGTTGAAGAAGATATTGAGCAGCACGAACAAAAAGACTTGCAGTTTGATAAAATGAAAATATCGCTTGAAAGTTTAGGCGAACCTTGCAAAACGATTATTGAGGATTTTTATATCCATAATTTATCTATGCAGGATATTTGTGAGAAGTTTGGTTATACCAATTCAGATAATGCAAAAACTCAGAAATATAAATGTTTACAAAGATTAAAGAAGTTATTTTTTCAAGTTTAAGATGAGCAACGAGATACAATTAGAAGCGATTATTGAAGATTACTTAAATGGTAAACTAAAGCCTGAAGAAGTACAAGCTTTTGAGCAATTGCGTAATAATGATCCAATCGTAGATCATAAAGTAGTTGCACATAAGGTTTTCTTAGATTCAATGAAACAGTATGCAAATGTGTTGCTGTTGAAACAACAAATGGACGCATCCCATCAGAAAATTGATGTAGAAGCAATAAGTTCAAAAGTTAAACCACATTCTTCAATCATAGTGAGAATGTTTAGAAATAACAAAGCTGCAATTGCTGTTGCTGCATCATTTTTGTTTTTAGCAATGGTAATGTTATACTCTATTAAAAACCAAACTGAGCAAGATGGTAGCTTTAAGGCATTGAATAGAGAAGTTAGTCAAATTAAGCGTTCTCAAAATACTTTAATTAGAAATATTAACACTAATGCACAAAACACTAGTGTAGCTCCTGCAAAATTTGGTGGTTCGGGTTTTGCAATATCTAGTAATGGTTATATTTTAACTAATTACCATGTAATTAAAGGAGCTGACTCATTATATGTTCAAAATAGCAAAGGTGTTTCTTTTAAAGTTAAAGCTGCTTATACCGATCCTGTTAATGATATCGCCATTTTAAAAATAAGCGATGTTTCGTTTGAGAATTTAGGTTCTTTACCTTATAGTATTAAAAGAAATACTGCAGGTATCGGCGAGTCTGTATATACATTGGGCTATCCTAAAGATGATGTGGTTTTAGGGGATGGTTATGTAAGTTCTAAAACTGGAATTAATGGTGATAGTTTAGCTTATCAAGTGGCTATACCTGTAAACCCTGGAAATAGTGGTGGTCCGTTATTAGATAACAATGGAAATATTGTTGGCGTAATCAATGGAAAAGAAATGAAAGTTGATGGTGCTGCATTTGCAGTAAAATCTAAATACATTATGGAGGCTTTAAATGCTATTCCGAATGACTCTTTAAGTAAAAGAATTGCTTACGGAAAAAGAAGTCCATTACAAGGCTTAAAACGAAATAAACAAGTTGAAAAAATACAAGATTTTGTATTTATGGTGAAAGTATATAATTAACTCTAAATAATTATGAATGAGAATACCCTGAAACTTGACCGAGTTTTGGGGTTTTTCTTTTAAAAAGAATTTTATATACCGTTTTGATTTTTACTAATAATGTTGAATAATAGTTGCTTTTATAACCAAATAGCCATTGTTATTTTGTGTAAATAGCATAAAATCATCGTGTGTTGGAGTGATTTTATATTTCTTAACTAACGTTTCTGCTTTTTCAGGAAAATTTCTAACAATTACATTTCCCTTCAAATCTTTTTCTTTTTTTAACTCATTAATCGCTAATTGTGCTTCAATTTTAAAAATTCTACCCAAAAACTCCGGTTTATATTCATCACTATAATACAACTGACTTTGTTGGTGTAGCTTCTTCAAATCGTATCGATTTGCGATAAGGTTAAATGCGCCACTTTTTAACAGTGCTACATCTGGCTCGTATAAATAACCTTTAGGCTCCGTATTTGTAATGTTTGTTGTAATTTTTAAATCAGAAATAGGGAAGGAAAAAGTTTTAATTGTGATGTTTAGTGTTGCACAAGTAATTTTTGGCTCTCCTTGGTAATCTCTATCTACTATCCAAAGCAGTTCTTTACATTCGTTTTTAACACTTAAAATATGAATTTCACTTACATTTTTCAATTCTAATAAACCGGCGCTAATATCTAATAATGGAGCAGTTTTGATAATTATTCGCTTAGCTTTGGTTAAGAATAAATCTAAATGCTCAGTTATATCTGGTGTACAGTCTTTAAGTTTGAATACTTTATTGCTTTGATTTCTTCTGGCAGGATCTATATAAATTGTATCAAAAGATTGAACAGTCGATTTTAAAAACTCAATTCCATCGGTAGCTAAAACTTCAATGTTATTTGCTCCTAAAATTTTGGCATTATGAGCTGTGATTGAAGCAAGTTCTTCATTTATTTCGCAACTGTAAACTTGATTTACTTTCTTTGAGAAGAAAAAACTATCAACTCCAAAACCAGAGGTTAAATCTATTAACGTATTTCCTAAGGCTAAACTAGCTTTGTAAGCTGCAGTTGGCTCCGATGAGCATTGCTCTATGGATAATAGGGCAGGATAATAGATTTCGTTTGTAGTAAACCAAGTTGGTAATTTATAAGTGCTTTTCTTTTTGGCTGCAATTTGTCCTGCTAATTCTGCAGAGCTCACATTTTTAAACAAAGGTTTTGCCAATGCAATATGGTTTACATCTGCATTCATATTCGAATTGATGTACGCCTGCACTTCCTTGTTTAAAATATTCTTGTTCATTTGATTTTTGCTTTCAGCTTTAATCTTTTAGCTTGTCTTTCATCACAATCTGGCAAGTATGTCTACTTTTCACTTCTAGCAGAATATCTTTGTTTACCGTTACTCTATCTATTGTTTCTTGGTTATAATATCGGATAGTTACCAGTTCTAAACCAACGTTATATTTTACTTTAAAGGTTTCTGATAAATCAGTGATTAATTGTTTAATTTTTTCATCGTCATTATCTACACTTACAGAAAAACTGATGGCAGAATTTAGCATGGTGTTTACTTTTACCTTGTTTTTATGAAAAATATTAAAGATATGGCTTAAATTTTCTTCGATAATAAATGAAAAATCTTTTGGAAAAATAGAGATTAAAACCTGATTTACTTTAAAGATAAAAGATGGGACAGGTAATGGCGTAGCTACATTAGTGATAGCAGTTCCTTCAACTTCTGGCTCTAAAAATGAACGTACATAAAGTGGAATTCCTTTATTTTGTATAGGTTTAATTGTTTTTGGGTGAATGACAGTTGCTCCATAATAAGTTAATTCTATTGCATCGTGATAGGATAATTCTGCAATTTTCTCTGTTTGATCAAACCATTTAGGATCTGCATTTAAAACACCAGGTACGTCTTTCCAAATGGTTAATGATTCTCCATTTAAGCAGGCGCAGAATATTGCTGCCGAATAATCAGAGCCTTCTCTGCCCAATGTACTTGTAAAATTTTCACTTGTACTTCCAATAAAACCCTGCGTTACTACAATTCCTTTGTTTAAAAAGCTTGGTAAATGTTTTTGAATTTCTTGCTCAGTTTTATCCCAAATCACGTTCGCATCACGATAATTATTATCTGTTTGTATGTAGTCTCTTGCATCTGTCCAAATGCTAAAAACGCCAACTAAATTTAAATATGCTGCAACTATCTTAGTCGATACTAATTCGCCAATTGATACAATTTGATCATAAAGATAATCAGCGCTGTCACTCGCTTCTTCCTCAAGTAGCCATTCAATTTCTACAAATGTATTAGCCACATCGTCGTAAATTGGGTTTTTTTGATCTTTAAATAATGCACTAATAATTTCAAAGTGAAATGCTTTAACTTCATCAAATAACTGATGCATTACTTCATCGCCTTTTACATATGCCCATGTTAATTCTTCTAGCTTATTAGTCGTTTTGCCCATAGCAGAAACAACAATTAAAAGATTGGTTTTTGGGTAGTTTTGTACAATTTTAGTTAGGTTTTTTACACCTTCTGCATCCTTAACAGATGCGCCACCGAATTTAAATACTTGCATTAATTGAATGATGATAAAATGGTATTTGGTTTAGCGATTTTCTTTAAATTAGCAAATGGAATAACAAGTTCTGTGGTTCCAGCCACGTAGGGCTTAATCTCATAAGGGTTGTATAAAAACACTAAGCCTTTATTGCTGATGTAGAAGTTTTCAGGTAAATTGAACTTGCCGTTTTCGAAAAAATAATTCTCTGTTAAACTAGCTGTTGAAGAAATTTTTTCATCATTTCTAAATATTCGCTCGCCGATTTTAGTCAATTCAAGTTTTTGGTCTGATTTAATTAACGAATCAATTGTAATTGGCTGATTGGTTGTTGGATTATAATTGATATAGAAAATATTTGTATTTGGATGTGCCCCACCAGAATAATCAGCATGTAAATATTTCAATGCGATGTAATCTTTCTTTTGATTTAAAACGCTGATATCTATCATTAAAAACCAACTCTGAAAAGTATCTTTATTTTCTGCATAAAACTCATCATAACCCTTCACAAAACTATTGGCTAAATAGCTATAACTAGCTGATTGCTCATCTTTTGCAATATAATCTGTTACTTGTCTTTCAATAAATTTATTTAAAGTTTCATGGTTGAAAAGCGGATAGGTTATAGTTGCTTTAGTTGTGTCTGTATGATTATTTTCGCTCTTGATTATATTTTTACTATAAACTTTTACAGAATCATATTTGTAACTTAAAGTATCGGAAATATGAGCTGTTGCAGAATTATTTTCGTTTGCCTTTTCATTACGACAAGCAGTAAAAATTAAGGCAATACCAAAAAATAAAATTAATTTTTTCATAATTTTTGAATTTGTTCTTTTGAAAATGAAGCATTTAACCATCCAGCTTCTATTTGAGCAGCATATTTTTGATAAAAGTTTAAGGCAGGTTCGTTCCAATCTAATACTTGCCAAACCATGCCATTGTAATTTCCATTTTTTGATTCTTCAATAACTTTATCGAATAATAATTTACCAATACCTTTCCCTCTAGCTTGTTCAGTTACAATAAAGTCTTCAAGATATAAACGACAACCTTTCCATGTCGAGTATCTGGTGTAAAATAGAGCGAAACCAAGAATGATATTGTTTTCTTCTGCAACATAAGCTTTCCAAACCGGATGACTACCAAAACCTGCATCTTCAAATTCGGCTAAAGTAACTGTAACCTCTTCTGGAGCCTTCTCATAAAGTGCCAATTCATTAATCAATTCCATTAACCTTGTGCAATCTTCTTTTTTCGCAATTCTTATATTTATACTCATCAATTTGTCTTTAATGTTTTAGCTTAAGTCTTAGTTTTTCTGCTTTAATCTTTGTTCTTTAGGCTTTATTCTTTCTCAGTTTTCCAATGTTTAATGATTCTTTTACCAAAAATATTACTGCCAATTCTAACCATTGTACTTCCTTGTTCAATTGCTAATTTATAATCGCCAGACATACCCATCGAAATTTCTCTAAAACTATCTTCTTTTCTAAAGAAACTTAATTTGATGCCATCAAAAAGTACCTTTAATTCTTGGAATTCTGCTTTTGTTTGTCCTTCTAAAGCATTATTGCTTGCTATGCCCATTAAACCTACAATTCTAATATTTTTAAAAGTTGTAAATTCTTCATCTCTTAAAAGTTCTATTGCTTCGTCAAAACCTAAACCAAATTTAGTTTCTTCATCTGCAATATATATTTGCAATAAGCAATCTATTACTCTATTGTTTTTTAATGCTTGTTTATTAATTTCTTTTAAAAGCTTTAAACTATCAACGGATTCAATCAATTTTACAAAAGGCGCAATGTATTTTACTTTATTACTTTGTAAGTGACCAATTAAATGCCATTCAATATCACCAGGTAGTTGCGCTTGTTTATCTACCATTTCTTGCACTAGGTTTTCGCCAAAAACTCTTTGTCCAGCGTTATAAGCTTCAATAACGGCATCTGCCGGATGATTCTTAGAAACAGCTACTAATTTAACGCCGTTATTGGCTAATTCATTTTTATATTTTAATAAGTTGTCTGCAATGCTCATTTATCAGTATTTTTGGTAAAATTAACAACCTTAGTTCAATTTGACTAAGAAATTAGAAAGGTTTTATAAATAATGAATAGATTTTTGCCCATCATTATATTTTTTATCCTATTACAAGGCTGTAAACCAGGTATTCCAAAGGAAATAATTCAGCCGAGTGAAATGGAAAAAATATTGTTTGATATACATCTTGTAGATGGTTATATAACAACAATTACTAATCAAGATACTGCTAAAATAATTGCTTCATCTTATTATAATGGTATTTATAAAAAATACGGAATAGATTCTGCGTTTTATAATAAGAGCATGAACTATTATTATAGTCATCCGGTTATTTTAAATGAAATTTATACTAACGTAGAAAAAACTTTTACTTTAGAAACTGAAAAATTTAATAAAAATAATATCAATGATGCAAAGAATAGTTTATTAATCATATCTAACTTACCACTTGTTAGTTTAGGTCCTAAAATAGAATTTAATCCTTTTGATATATCATTAAGTTCATCTCGTTTATAATATGTTGTACCCAGAAAATTGTCAGGAGAGGTTAGGTTTTAATGAAGTGAGGCAAATGGTTCACAGACATTGTTTAAGTACAATGGGACAGGCATTGGTTAACAAAATGCAGGTGATGACCAAATACGACCAGATAAATAAATTTTTGCGTCAAACAAGTGAGTTTAAAAGTATTTTAGAAAATCAAGAGCCTTTACAAATCAGTACTTTTTTTGATATTAAAGTACTTGCTGATAAAATTAAGGTAGAAGGAAGCTATTTAATCGAAGAAGAATTATTTCAAATCTATTCTTCATTGCAAACCGTTTTTTCTGTAATTCGATTTTTTGATGAACGCAAAGAAATCTACCCTAATTTAGAAGCTCTTTTTGAGCATTTGCCAATAGAAAAAAATATCTTAAAAAAGATAGAAGTTGTCTTAGATTTAAAAGGAAAATTAAAGCCAAATGCTTCGCCTCAATTGCAAGAAATAACTTCAGAAATTGCAAAAGGTGAGCAAGAAGTTCGTAAAAGAATGGATTCTATTTATAGAATGGCTCTTGGTAAAAATTGGGTTGCAGATGGAAGTTTAACCATTAGAGATGGTAGAATGTGTATTCCTATTTTAGCCGAAAACAAAAGAAAACTAAAAGGATTTATTCATGATGAATCTGCAAGTGGACAAACCGTATATCTTGAACCAGAAGAAGTTTTTACTTTAAATAATAAGCTAAGAGATTTAGAGTTTGACAAGAGAAGAGAAATAATTAAAATTTTAATTGCCATAACAACTGAATTGAGACCATATACTCCATTGTTGTTATCTTATCATGGTTTCTTAACCAAATTGGATTTTGTGAGAGCTAAAGCCCTTTTTGCCATAGATATTCAAGCTAATATGCCTTTGTTGGTAAAAGAAGCAAAAACTAAATTAATTAATGCCCAACATCCATTATTGTTATTGTCTTTTGCTACTGAGAAAAAAACGGTAGTTCCTTTAAATATTCATATCAATGAGAATTTAAGAGTTGTTTTAGTTTCTGGACCAAATGCTGGAGGTAAATCAGTTTGTATGAAAACTGTTGGTTTATTGCAGATGATGTTGCAAACAGGATTACTTGTACCAGTTGATGAGGCGAGTGAGATGGGTATTTTTGATCAAATTTTTGCAGATATTGGCGATGATCAATCTATTGAATCAGATTTAAGTACATACAGTGCCCACTTAACTAAAATGCGTTATTTCCTGGAGCATGCATCACCAAAAACATTGGTACTTATTGATGAATTTGGAACAGGAACTGATCCTCAATTTGGTGGGCCAATGGCAGAAGCAGTTTTGGAAGTGCTGAATCAAAAAAAGGTTCGTGGCGTAATTACAACACACTATTCTAACTTAAAACTATTTGCTGGACATACAGAAGGTTTAGAAAATGCCTCAATGTTATTTGATAACAGTAAAATGAAGCCATTGTATATTTTAGATTTAGGTAAACCTGGAAGTTCTTATGCTTTTGAAATTGCTCAAAATATAGGTTTGCAAAAAGAAGTTTTAGCTTTAGCAAGAGAGAAAACGGGTACAAATCAAAATAGTATAGATAGTTTATTGGTGGATTTAGAGAAAGAAAAACGTCAAATTCACGATACTAAAATTCAGTTGGCAAATCAGCAAAATAAAGTAAAAAATCTAGTTGCTGATAATGAAAAATTAAAACTCTTTTTAGAAGAAAATAAGAAAACGTTAATTAAAGAAGCTAAACTTGAAGCTCAAAATATTATCCGCGATGCGAATAAATTAGTTGAAAATACGATTGCACAAATTAAAGAGAAGCAAGCTGATAAGGTTCTAACAAAAGAATTAAGACAAAATTTACAAAAAAGTTTAGTTAAAAACGAGGTTAAAGAAGAGAAGAAACCTATTGTAAAGTTTGATGACTCTACCATTGTAGTTGGTGATTGGGTACAATTGATTAATACAGAAACTAGCGGTCAGGTTTTAGAAATTAATAGAGACAATTTAGTGTTGGCATTAGGAGATTTAAGGTCTGTTGTAAAGAAAAATAGAGTTCAGAAGATTAGCAATCGTCAGGCTAAAAAAGTTGTACAAAGCAACTCTTTCTCAGGTAGAATTTCTGATGCAATTACAAATTTTAATGCCGAATTAGATTTGCGTGGAATGAGAGGTGAAAGCGCTTTACAAGAAGTAGAAAACTATTTAGATAAAGCAATAATGTTAGGTTTTCCCTCAGTAAAATTAATTCACGGTAAAGGTGATGGCATTTTAAGAAAACTGATTAGAGAATACTTGAAAAAATATAAAGAAGTAACTAAGGTGGAAGACGAGCATGCGGATAGAGGTGGAGATGGAATCAGTTATGTCTATTTAGGGTAAATAATTTAAAAATAGATTTTCTGTAAAATTTTTATAATTCTAATTTTTAAACTCAAAATAGAAAATTAATCTATTTAAAAACTGTGCTTTACCAGTTTTAGAATGATATTTCTGCATTTGCTTAGTGTATAATTTACATTGTAAATTGTATTTTTTTTATTTGCATAGCCACTAATATCTTTCTAATTTAGCCTTAAAACATAATCATATATGATAAATAAAGTAGTAGCTGGAGCTGATGAAGCTATCAAAGATATAGTAGATGGACAAACACTAATGCTTGGCGGTTTTGGGCTTTGCGGAATTCCAGAAAACTGTATTGCAGCTTTAGTTAAAAAAGGGGTGAAAGATTTGACATGTATAGCAAATAATGCTGGCGTAGATGATTTTGGTATTGGATTATTGTTGCAAACCCGTCAAGTAAAAAAAATGATTTCATCTTATGTAGGTGAAAATGTTGAGTTTGAAAGACAACTATTGAGTGGAGAATTAGAGGTAGATTTAATTCCTCAAGGTACACTTGCTACACGTTGCTTAGCTGCCGGATATGGTATGCCAGCAATTTTTACACCTGCAGGTGTGGGTACAGAAGTAGCAGAAGGTAAAGAAGTAAGAAATTTTAATGGTAAAGACTATTTAATGGAATATGCCTTTGATGCAGACTTTGCATTAGTGAAAGCTTGGAAAGGCGATACCGCCGGTAATTTAATTTTCCGTTCTACGAGTAGAAATTTTAATCCTGTTATGGCAATGGCCGGTAAAACAACTATTGCAGAAGTAGAAGAACTAGTAGAAGCAGGAGAGTTAGATCCAGATCAAATTCATACACCTGGCGTTTATGTTCATCGAATTTTTCAAGGTCAAAAATATGAGAAAAGAATAGAGCAGAGAACAGTTAGGAAAAAGGATTAAGGAACAAAGATGTTAAAATTCTACTTTGTGCGCCCTATGTGCCTTTGTGGTTAAAAAAATAAAAAATGCTTGATAAAAACGGAATAGCGAAACGTATCGCTAAAGAAATAAAAGACGGTTATTATGTCAACTTAGGTATTGGTATTCCAACCTTAGTTGCAAATTATATACCAGAAGGAATAAATATTGAACTTCAATCAGAGAATGGATTATTAGGTATGGGGCCTTTTCCTTTTGAAGGGGAGGAAGACCCAGATCTAATTAATGCTGGCAAACAAACCATCACTACTTTACCTGGTTCATCAATTTTTGATTCAGCTATGAGTTTCGGAATGATAAGAGCACAGAAAATAGATTTAACAATTTTAGGTGCAATGGAAGTTTCAGAAAACGGAGATATTGCCAACTGGAAAATACCAGGTAAAATGGTTAAAGGAATGGGTGGAGCAATGGATTTAGTAGCTTCAGCAAAAAATATTATTGTGGCGATGCAACATGTAAATAAAGCAGGTGAAAGTAAATTGCTTACAAATTGTACATTGCCCCTAACTGGCGTAAAATGTATCAAAAAAGTAGTTACAGAACTAGCTGTTTTAGATATTTTGCCAGAAGGTGGTTTTAGATTGTTAGAAAGAGCTCCAGGAGTTAGTGTAGATTTTATCAAGGCATCTACTGCTGGTAAGTTAATAATTGAAGGAGAAATCCCAGAAATGGTTATTGATTAAAAATGTCTTATATCTTAATAAAAACATTTTTTTTAAGGTATAAGACAATTCTTGTTGTAAGTTTATAAACTAAGTTTAGTTTTCAATTCTTGCGTAATTTCCTCAGTAATTCTGATGATATCATCTGGTGTGTCATCATTATTGAAAACGATTTGGTCACACTCTTCTTTATAAGGTAACAAGAATTCTCTATAGGCAGGTACTACATGATTTTTCCATTTGTACAACACATCTTCTTCCGGATAACCACGTTCCATCCCGTCTCGTTTAATTCTGCGTTGTAACGCAACTTCTTCATCTGCTTCGATGAAAATCTTTAAGTTTAATAGTTCGGCAATTTGTTTAAAATGTAGAATAAATAAACCCTCTACAATTAAG
>JAIELS010000120.1 GCA_019752795.1 Sphingobacteriaceae bacterium | reverse complement strand
TTAACCATCACAATTGAAGTAAGTGTTGGCAGTGGCACTAAATATTATGTAGTTGGCTTACCAGACAATGCAGTAAAAGAAAGCATGTTTAGGGTAGAAAGCGCAATCAGAATTTCAGGTTATCACATGCCTAGACAAAAAATTGTTGTTAACCTTGCTCCTGCCGATATTAGAAAAGAAGGTTCTGCATACGATCTACCTATTGCCATCGGGATTTTAGCGGCTTCTGGACAAATAGAAGCTGATGAGCTAGACAAATACTTCATCATGGGCGAACTTTCTTTAGACGGAGGCTTACAAAGTATTAAAGGCGCTTTGCCAATTGCTATACAAGCTAGTAAAGATGCTTACCAAGGTTTTATATTACCTAAAGTAAATTCTAGAGAAGCTGGTATTGTAAAAGGCATAAACGTTTATGGGATGGAAACCTTATTAGATGTAATTAATTTTTTTAATACAAAAGACAAGCCAGAACCAGTAATTGTAGATACTAAAGATGAGTTTTTACAACAGATGAATAGCTATGAGCAAGATTTCTCGGATGTAAAAGGACAAGAAAATATTAAAAGAGCTTTAGAAATTGCTGCAGCCGGCGGTCACAATGTTATTTTAATCGGTCCGCCCGGTGCGGGAAAAACAATGTTAGCTAAAAGATTACCTACAATTTTGCCTCCTCTTAATTTACATGAAGCATTAGAAAGTACCAAAATATATTCAGTAGCTGGCAAATTACCCATTGCCAACGCCTTAATGACCGAGCGACCATTTCGGTCTCCACACCATACCATTTCAGACGTAGCGCTGGTTGGTGGTGGAATTAACCCGCAGCCTGGCGAAATTTCTTTAGCTCACAATGGCGTATTATTTTTAGATGAGTTACCGGAGTTTAAACGTGCTGTATTAGAAGTGATGCGGCAACCTCTAGAGGATAGAAAAGTAAACATTTCTAGAGCCAAGTTTTCTGTAGAATATCCTTCTAGTTTTATGTTAGTAGCTTCTATGAATCCTTGCCCATGTGGCTTTTTTAATCATCCTGAAAAAGAATGTTTATGCGGACCAGGCATTGTACAAAAGTATTTAAGTAAAATATCTGGTCCTTTATTAGATCGGATAGATTTACATGTTGAGGTTACGCCTGTTAATTTTGATGAGTTATCTTCTTCACGAGAAGCTGAAAAGAGTAGTAAAATTAGAGAAAGGGTGATGCAAGCGAGAACGATTCAAGACAAACGATTTGAAGATAATGATGCCTTACATTTTAATGCACAAATGAGCCCAAATATGGTACGCCAAATTTGTGTAATTGATGAAAATGGTCAGATTTTAATTAAAAGAGCAATGGAAAAATTAGGTTTATCAGCTCGAGCTTACGACCGTATTTTAAAAGTTGCTCGTACTATTGCAGATTTAGCCAATAGCGTATCTATTGAAGCTGAGCATTTAGCAGAAGCTATACATTACAGAAGCTTGGATAGAGAAAGTTGGGGCGGGTAAAGATTACAATATCTTTAATGGATTAATAATTATAAAGAAAAAACCTTTTTTAATCTAGTTTTAAAGCCTTGTCTATCAATCTACCTATGTCTTCAACTTCTTTATTTTCTTCTACAATAGGTTCGTCAGTTTTGTAGTCGATACGCATCCATTTTTTATTTTTGTTGCGCAAAATTTGAGTGTACTCGCTGCCATTTTTAAAAATGGTGAAAGTGTTCCCCTCCTCTGGTACAATTTCGTAAACAATGCCGTTTACCTTAATATAAAATGAATCATTGTCCATCTTAATCGGCTAATTCATCGTCATCTTGCTCAGGCTCTTCTTTGTAAGCTTCTATCAATTGTCCAAGCTGATTAACTTCTTCGTCATATTCAAAAATAGGCGTTCCTGTTTCTTGATGAAATTTTATCCATTGATTGGCATCATCTTTTTGAATTTGAACATATTCCTTTCCATTTTTGAAAATAACATAGTTATCATTTCCTTCCGGAAATACGGCATAATTTACGGCGCCAAGCTCAATATCAAAAGGTTCCATTTTTTAAAATTTAATAGTCAAAGATAAGAATTAAGCCTATAAATTAGTCTTTAAGATTTTTTAACTGCTTAATGAAATCGACAAACTTTTTATTTCCATAATTTGCAGCACCTTCTTCATGAAAAGCAATTCTGCCTTTTTTGTCAAAAACAATAGTTGTAGGTAATGAGCCTTTAAATAGATTTTCAGGCACACTGCTCGCCATAGTATAAACAGGCATTTTGTATTGTCTTTTGTTCATATAAGATAGCGATTTTTCGAAATTACTATCTGCATCGACCATAATAAAGACAACATCATTATCTGCTCCAAATTGTTTGTGTAATGTATTTATAGATGGCATTTCTGCTAAACATGGCGGACACCAAGTTGCCCAAAAATTGATAAAAACAACTTTCCCATTAAGTTCCGCTAAGTTAATTTCAGCTCCTTTCGCATCTTTAAACTTAATACTCGATAAATCTGTACTGATTACTTTTTGTTCTTGAGTAATATTAGGCTTTAAAAAACCTATTTGCATTAACCCTTGCAACATAAATGATTTTGCCGCAGGTACAAAAACAAATACCAATAAAACTACGATAAACAATACGTTAATGATATTTTTCTTATTAAACATCGCTTTAAATTTCATTTTAATTGTAGTTATTGTAAGTGATACTATTACCACTGCCAAATTTAGAAATATTATAAGCTATTCCTAAAGTAAAATAACGTGTTGTTTGGTTACTTCTGCTATCTACTGTGGTATTGCCAGAAACATATCTTGACAAATTATTTCCTTGATTAAGCAAATCTATGGCTTGAATACTGACAGAAAGAACCTTGCTTTTTAAAAGTGTTTTATTTATGGTAGCACCAATTATCAGCGGATTAGTATTTGCCAATGTATAACCTGTATTTATCCTTTTAGAAATAGTAGTAGCTATTCTATAGCTCTTTAAAAATGTTGCTCTTGCATTAAGGTTAAAATCCCAAGTATCAATGTTTCTTGATGTTGTCTTGATCAAGCTATTTTCATTTCTATTCATCCCATAACTAAAACCACTGGTTACAGATGCTTTTTTAAACATCATTGTTGAAGAAAGCGTCTGATTAAAGTTTAACGATTTATTAAATGATTTAATATTATCTGTAAAGACTATATTATTTCCATAATTAAAATTTCCCTTCACACTAATGGTTATTTTCTTTTTGGCTAAAGGGATATTGTAGTTATAATTTCCATTTACGGCATAAGCCCCACTTGCATTCTCATATCTAGTCTCTTGTTTTAAGCTATTTAAAGTATCCCTAATTAGTACAACATTGCTTACGATTTGGTTTTGCGTTTTAGATGTACCTATCGACACTTGTAAATTCCTACCACTTTTAAAATTATTTGCATTGTAACTTAGATTAAAACTGTGGCTAAATGATTGCTTTAAATTTGGGTTTCCAATAATTACATTTTGCAGATTTTGTGTATTTCTAACTGGTTGAAGTTGGTTCTGATTTGGGCTATTGCTATTTCCGTTGTATCGTATAGAAAATGTTTTTGTAGTACTTGCCTTGAAAGAAAAATTAAAAGTAGGGGCATAATTGATATTGGTGTTCCTTATTTTAACACTTAGATTTTCATAATCGCCCAACAATGTATTCGGCTTAAAACTTGCCCCTAATGCATAATTTATTTTTTTATTGTTAAAAGAATAATTAGCGCCAATATCTTGTGAGAAAAAAAGCGAAGAATACTGCGTACTTAATGAATCTACATACCTTACATTATTTGCTTTATCCGTTACATAAGTTAGTATATCGTTATTATTATTTCCTATGGAAAAACTATAAGTGGTGTTAATACTTCTATTTGCAAGTGTATCTTTTAACTTTTTTAAAGGGTAACTATACGACACAGATCCAGCAATATTATTAGACCAATTTTTTGAGTTAACTAATCTATTTAGCAATGAATCTTTAGCAAGCGCATTGGTATTAGGAACATAATAAAGTGTATTGCTAATTATATTTTGATCATTTTTTCTCAGAGAAACTGCAAAGCTAAAATTTGCAGAAAGTGAACTCCCCTTTTTTGCTAATTTTCTTGACCAATTTAAGCTTCCGTTTAAATTTGGAGAATTTCCTTCAGAACTACTTTGATTAATCAAATCTTGCTTAATAATCCCGGTTTGTTTTGAAATAGAGTTATTTATTCCCCTATTTCTAGAGTAGCCTAGTCCGGCTCTTACATTAAAAAAATCTTTATTATTATTTTTTTGTAAATCCAAATTAAAATTGTGCCTTCCGCTTTTTGAATTTCCAATATTTTCATTGGTGTTGAAAATTGTACCTAATGTGTTTATTGTTTCTACAAATGAAAAACTTTCAGAATCATTATAGTTTTGGGATCCGTTATAGGCAAATCCCATACTTGTAGTTTTATCAATCTTTTTTCTAAAGCTTAAGGAACCGCCACCATTTTTTGATTGCCCTGCACCATTGTCTGATTTACTACCAATAAAATTGATACCAATTTGTTCTTTGTCTTTCCAAATGTTTGCACTACTATTTAATGAAACCAAACTTATTGTTCCTGCACTTAACCCAACATTACCAAAAATTCCTTTATTAATATCGTTTTTAGTAACAATGTTTAGCATCTTTTGCGGCTCACCTTTTTTAATGCCTGTAAAATTAGCCTCATCGCCGTAGTCATCTATAATCTGAATTTTTGCTACAATGGCGGCTGGTAATTTGCTAATAAAATCTTTTACATTATTAGTAAAAAAATCTTTGCCGTTAACCCTAAGCTTAGTCATCCCTTTACCCATTGTAGATACATTATCTTCGTAATCTACATCAATACCCGGCATCTGTTTAAGTAAATCGCTTACTTTATCGCCCTGCAATACTTGGTAAGCTGCAGCATTAAACTCTATGGTATCTTTCATTACACGCATAGGATTTACTTTACCATGAACAATAACTTCATTTAATATGGTACCAGAAGAAGTTTTCAAGATAATAGGATCTAATTCTAATAATTTAGAATCTTTAGCAAATTTAAAAATGCTAGTGTAAGATTGATATCCGAGACTACTGAATTTTAGAGAAAAAGATTCGGCTTTGACTGATTTAAAACTAAATTTACCTAGCCTATCTGTCACAGCTCTAAGTGTGTCAGTATTAGAAATTAATAGCACATTCACATCGGCTAAGGCAATTTTATTGCTGTCTACCACTAAACCACCAACTTTATGATTGGTTTGCGCTAAGCTGTTAAAGCTGTAAAGGCCAAACAAGAAGAATAAAAAGAGGTTAAATTTATAGCTGATTTTCAAATTTTCCGGAAAAATACATTTCAAACTTAATCTTTAGTTTTAACAAATGCAACCATTTCCCAAATTTATATTTACAATTTAAAAATCAACTTTAAGTCTTAATCCCGCACCTACAAGTCTTAAATTATCTTGTGTTACTTCTCTAATTGGCAATTTAACAAACGGTTCAAACGCTACAAAATGGCGCTTTAACATCCTTTTCTTATAACCAATAGAGAAGTTATAAAACCCTAAGTAATTAACATCGTTTTGACCCTCTAGATCTGCTCTTTCTATTACTTTTTTATTTAAAATATAGGTGTTTTCAAATTGTCCCTTAGAACTAGAAAGGTCTGTATTACTTGCAGATCCATCCGTTGATGAACTTCCCTTATTTGGTGTTCCATTTACAACAACGCCTTGTATAAAAGTATTGCTTCTACTTTGACCAATAACCGCAAATGCAGACACGCCCAAACTGGCATATACATTTTTGTTAAAACTATATTTTAGCTCTAATGGAATATCTAAACCTGTAACTTTTTGATTAATGGCTGCTAAACTTTTATTATTCCCATACAGAATTGAAGATGCAGCAATATTACTTGTGAGATCTTTAGTCGCTGACATTTCATTATAAGAAACACCCGTGACTAAGGATAGTTTATCAGAAAAATTATAACCCATACTTAAACCATAGCCCATGTTTAGCTCTTCTGCATTGCCAAGAGACGGCGCCACCATCAACCCTAAAACCCACTTGTTTTTACTCTTATTTTTAGCAATTCTTTCTGGAGCAGATTCATTTCTCTGACTTTCTTTAACTAAAAAATCAATTGTGTTCGGTGTAGTTTTTTCTTCAGTTATTACCGCAATTTTCTCGTCTGATTTTTGCTTAATTACATCATTATTTTGAGCCTGATAATTAGATGATTGTTCGGGTTGCTGAACATTTGCGATAACAGGTACATTAGCAGCAATCATATCGCTATGTTTTACTGCAAAATTGTTGTTTTTTACGAATAACGTTGATGCCTTTTGAGCAATTACTTCATTTGGATTTTGAGCTATTGTATTGTTCTGTTCAAGCTCTACTTTATCCTGATCATCATTCGTAATTGTATGCTGCGATTGCTCTTCTATTTTATCAGAATTAGCTTTTACCAAAACATTCGGCACTTGCTCTGTATTAGTTTTTGTTAAAAAGAAAAGTATAAAACAAACAGCAATAACTGCTGCCACGCCACCTAATCTAGTCATCCAAAAAATCGGAGTCCTTTTAGTTTGCTGTTTTGAATTAAAATTTTCCCAAGCGCCTAAATTATATGGCTCTTCATGGGCCTTTAGGTTTTTTCTGATGTGCGCAATTAACTCTTCTTGAGCGGGTTGCTTATTTTCAGTTGGTTGCATATGTGTTTATTAATGTTTTGGAATAAAGTGCTCTTAATTTATTCTTTGCTCTTGTTAAGTATACTCTACTAGAGCTTTCTGGAATATTTAAAAGTTTGGCAATCTCATCATGAGAAAAACCCTCTATTTCAAATAAGTTAAAAATCATTTTCTGTGTCTCTGGTAAGGCATCAAGTAGTTTAAGAATATCTTTAACATTTAATGCCGATATTATATTTATTTCTGTTAATGGTTCTTGTTCTTCAACAATATCATCAATAGATAATATGCTTCGTTTTGTTCGTAAAAAATCTATGGCCGTTCGTGAGGCAATCTTAGCAATCCAAGCTTTGAAAGCCTTTTGATGTTCCTCTTTATTTTTAGGAAAATTAAATTGTGGAATTGCTTTATAAACCTTGATAAAAACATCATTTACAAGTTCTTCAGCATCATTTCTATCGTTAACATAACGTAAAACAACGGCAATTAAATAGCCGTAGAAAGATTTATAAACCACTTCTTTACTCTTGTTTTCGTTATGTAGACAGCCTACAATAATTTCCTCAAAATCGAGCATATTTATTTATGGGCCTAGTTTTTTTTTAATCATATAAATGACAATAGGTTAATAAAAAAATAAAAGCCTTCGGCATAAAGCCCATGGCTTGTGGCATAAATTACTTATGTGTATAAATAGCTACGCCTAATTTTGTTTCATCTTTGGCAGATTTTAGACCATTTACATAAATAGTGTAAATTTTACCTTCTTCAATTTTAACATTAGTCAAAATTGCAATCAGCACCCCTGTTTTGTGATCTCTTACTTCAAAAGTAACTTTATCTCCAAAATCTATTAATATAGCTGTCGAATAGTTTTCAAAAGATATATTCGTAATTAAAGCAGGATTATTTTGAACCGATAACGTAAGCGGTTCGGAATCTGGACTAAAATTAGCAAATCTAACAGATGCTTTCCCTTTTAACGGTTTAGTCAGGTTATCTTGTAATAGCCTTAACTTAATGTCTGGAAATGTATTAATAATAAAAAGAGAATATCCATATTGGGGCTCCAATATAAAGGGTTCGGTTTTTAAGGCACCCTGAGAATTCTTTCTCGTAATGGTGATGTTTCTTCTACCAGAATAGGCTGTTAAATAATCTATTTTGCTGCCAAAGCTAAAATCTGTACTCGTTACTTTAGTGTTATCTACATAAACATCTAAGTTTTCTTTGCTAGGAGAGGCATTTACGATGCTTAGTCCAGAAAGATCTATTAATTGCTGAGCATCTTTTTTACATGAAAAAAAACCAATAGCTACAAAAAAGGCAATAATTATCAGCTTATATTTCACTAATATTTTCATGATTAATTTAAGATATAAAAAACATTATTTCAATGTGCGTCAACACTTTCTAACTCCAAAACGAGATAAACGCTATAAACGCTACACTTCATACAAAAATAATTGTAAAAATAACACTATTTAATTTCTTAACTCAATAATAATCAAATTAATAAGAGATAACATCGATGTTATTTTAGCTCTTTTTTAATTTGATTACGGTTATTTCTGGCCAAATACCCACTCTGCCAGAAAAGCCTATAAAACCAAAACCACGATTTACATTTAAAAACCTTTCGTTTTCTTCTTTAATTCCTGCCCAATGTTTATATCTAAACTTTACTGGGCTCCATTTGATACCAAAAGCTTCAATTCCAAACTGCATCCCGTGTGTATGGCCGGCTAACGATAAATGGATTTTATTAGGATTATTTTTAACCTGCGCTTCCCAATGGGATGGATCATGAGAAAGCAAAATTTTAAACTCATCTTTTGTAGTTCCCTGCAAAGCCTTTGCTAAATCTCCTCGTTCTCCAAAGCCTAAACCCCAGTTTTCGATACCCGCCAAAATGATTTTCTCCCCGTCTTTTTGTATTTCTACATGCTCATCTAATAACAATCGGAAGCCTAATTCTGCATGATACTTTTTAAGCTGTAGTAAATTTCCCTGTTTAGCCAATTCATTTTCCCACTTCACATAATCACCATAATCGTGATTTCCTAAAATAGAAAATTGACCATATTTCGCTTTTATTTGAGAAAAATGCCCAATCCAAGGTTTTATTTCTTCGGCTTTGTTATTTACCAAATCTCCCGTAAAAACGAATAAATCAGATTGTTGAGCATTGATCATATCAATCCCTTTCTGCACTGCCTTAGGATTAGTAAAGCTTCCTGCATGTACATCAGAAATTTGAGTTATAGTAAATCCATCAAAAGCTGCGGGTAAGTCTTTAAAAAATAAAGTGTGTTTTATCACCCTGTAAGCATATTTACCTCTTAATATGCCATATAAAAATATTATAATAGAAAAGAAAAATACAGCAATGCTGATACTAATCCAAACTAAGTTTCTCGCTGGCACTAAAAATTGGTCATCGCTTACCAAATAAAATGCCCCCGCAGCAAAGCGATACACATCTTGTGACAGCAGAACTAATAAGAATAAGATTTCGCTCACAAAAAGCATTAAAAAGGCATGTGTAGCAATTTTAAAAAACCTTCCCATTCCTCTACTTCGAATACCTTGAATGGCATACAAAACAGAGAAAGTACTTAGTATAATTACCAGCCAAAATACAGCAGGAACGTAGGTTTGTGGTGCAGCAACCTGCAATCCTCCAATCACATACCAATTCATTAATAAAAAGAACAGGCTAAAAATGGCTAATGGTAATAATTGTAATTTTCTCATTTTATTATGATTAAAAAAACCTCGTAGATTTTGAAACCTACGAGGTTTAAATATTTCGGTTGGTGTCACACCAACCAATAGATAATGTTTAAAATGAACTAAAGAGATTTCTCAATCGCTTCACTCATTTCGAAATGACGCACTTACTTTAAGGTTTAAATCAACTCAACACTTCTGCTTACAAAAGCCGTTAATTCTGGTCCTGTTAACATGCCTTGCGAAAGTAAAGCCAAATCAACTGCTTGTTTAGCGAATTTACTTTGCTCATCTTCATCAGTCGAAGCTAAAATTTTGCTTACTAACTTGTGGTTTCCGTTGATGGCAACCTTATAACTGTCTGGCATGTTTCCGTAAAAGCTCATTCCACCACCCATTTTAGCCATATCTTTCATTCTACGCATAAACTCATCCATGGTAACAGTTACTGGAGAATCATCTGGATTTAAACCAACAACTTCTACACTGAAATTAGGTTTCGCGATTGCTTTTTCGAAAATAGCTTTAACGCTTGTAGATTGCTCTTCGCTTAAAACAGATTCTAAAACTTCATCTTTTTCTATCAACTGATTAGCTACGCTAGAATCAACACGTTTCAATTGTGTTTTTTCTAATTTTTGTTCTAAGCTACTTACAAAGTGACTGTCTATTGGCGTATTCATTAACAAAACATCATATCCTTTTTTCTCAGCAGATTGGATAAAACCATCTTGTTTCTCAGGATCTGTTGTGTACAAATAAACTACATTGCCGTTTTTGTCCGTTTGAACTGGCGCTACTTTTTCTTTGTATTCTTCGAAAGTAAAATGCTCACCTTTGGTATTGGTTAACAAAGCGAAATCTTTTCCTTTATCGTAGAATTTCTCTTCGCTAATCATTCCGTATTTAACGAATAGACCAATGTTGCTCCATTTTTCTTCGTAAGCTTTACGGTCTTTGTTGAATAATTCTGCTAATTTATCAGCAACTTTTTTAGTGATATAGCTATTGATTTTTTTAACGTTGCTATCAGCCTGTAAGAAACTTCTTGATACGTTTAATGGAATATCTGGAGAATCAATCACACCATGTAACAACATTAAAAATTCTGGGACGATATCTTTTACTTCATCAGTAATAAACACCTGGCGACTATATAATTTGATTTTGTTGCGTTGCATATCAAAATCATCTTTCACTTTCGGGAAATATAAAACTCCTGTTAAGTTAAAAGGATAATCAACGTTTAAATGAATCCAGAATAAAGGATCTTCTGAAAATGGATATAATTGTTTGTAGAAGTCTAAATAATCTGCATCTGACAAATCTGCAGGTGCTTTGGTCCAAATCGGATTAGTTGTGTTTACAATATTATCAACCTCAACTGATTTATATTTTGGTTTTTCTTCCTCGTCTACACCATCTTCTTCTTGTGTAGTTTTGGTACCAAACTTAATTGGAACAGGTAAAAATTTAGCATATTTATCTAAAATATCTTGCAGTTTACCTTCATTTAAAAATTCTTCAGATTCTGCATTAACATGTAAAATGATACTAGTACCGCGAGTGGTTCTGCTGCCTTCGCTAATCTCGAAAGATGTACTACCATCGCAAGTCCATTTTGCTGGCTCAGCACCGTCCTGATAAGATAAAGTTTGGATTTCTACCAAATCTGAAACCATAAACGCAGAATAGAAACCTAAACCGAATTTACCGATGATTTCGTTGGCATCTTTAGCATCTTTAAACTTCTCTACAAACTCGCTAGCACCAGAAAAAGCTACTTGATTGATGTATTTTTTGATTTCTTCGGCAGTCATACCTAAACCGTTATCGCTAATGGTAATGGTTTTTGCTGCTGCATCTAAACTTACTTCAACCAACGGCTCACCAAGCTCGCCATTAAATTGTCCAAGAGAAGATAAACGTTTTATTTTTTGAACCGCATCAACTGCGTTAGAAACTAGTTCCCTTAAAAAGATTTCATTATCCGAATACAGGAATTTCTTGATGATTGGGAAAATGTTTTCTGTGTGTATGGAAATACTTCCTTTTTCTGTTGTCATAATTAATTTATAATTTTTTGATTATACCTATCCTTATCAATGGCTGTTCCAAAAGTTTTTATAGGTCAAAATGACAGCGTTATATTTACATTATGAAAATACATATTCGTTTCATAAATTGCCTTGAACCTAAACGTATATGAAATTAAAAATAACCCAAACTATCCATTTATCTTTTTGTAGTGCAATTGTATTATTTAGTGTAGTTGCACTCCTGATTAATAAAGACCATTTATTTTTCGACGCCAGTTTAGCCAATACCGCTCCGTTTAACCCTATATTTCCAATTATTGCTGTCGTTGGGGTAATTTTAGGAATATTTATTTTCAATAAAAAGATTGCGGCTATTCCTTCTGAACTCACTTTTGATGAAAAATTCACGCAATATCAAACTGCTTTTTTAATCCGCTGCGCATTTTGTGAAGCAGGAGCTTTATTAAACATTGTTGGTTTTTTTAATACGCAAAATCTGTTTTTCATGCTATTTGCTATGGCTAGTTTTATTGCATTATTGTTAAGCAGACCATCAAAAAGTAAAGTTATTACAGATTTGCAATTGCAATATCCTGATACAGAAAAACTTTAAGGCAAATTACTTTATCTTTGCCCCTTAATGGAATATAACGTTCATACTTTAAGCAATGGCATTAGGTTGTTGCATGTGCCTTCTGCCTCGGCAATCTCTCATGCTTGCATTATCATTAATAGTGGATCTAGAGATGAGGACGAAAAGCAAATGGGTTTGGCTCACTTTATTGAGCATTTGATTTTTAAGCGTACCGAAAAGCGAAATACAAATCAGATTTTAACACGTTTAGAAAGCATTGGCGCAGATTTAAACGCTTATACTACTAAAGAATATACTTGTATTCATGCTTCTTTTTTAAATCCTTATTTAGATAGAACATTAGAACTTTTTAACGATATCGTTTTTCATTCCGTTTTTCCAGAAGATGAAATGGAAAAAGAAAAGGGAGTAATATTAGATGAAATTACCTCTTATTTAGACCAGCCAGAAGAAGCAATTAATGATGATTTTGAAGATCAACTTTTTGCAGGACATCCCTTTGGGAGAAATATTTTAGGAACGCCAGAAACAGTAAATGGTTTAAAAAGGGAAGATATTTTAAATTTCATTGCAGCCAATTACAAAACTGACGAAATTGTTGTAGCCGTTATTGGTAATTATTCATTGAACAAATTCATTAAGGTTGGAACTAAACATTATGAATCTGTTCCTGCCAATCTATCTCCAAAAATTAGAATAGCGCCAATACCAAATAAAGCCCAAAAAATAGTTGTCAATAAACAAATTTCTCAGGCACATGTAATGATGGGTACACAAGCTTATTCCTTACATCATCCATACAAGGCCGGTTTATTGTTACTGAACAACATGCTTGGCGGAACAGGAATGAGCTCTATTTTAAACCTACAAATAAGGGAGAAATATGGCATTGCCTATACTATAGAATCTAATTATAGCCCATTAAGTGATACAGGGATTTTCGCTCTGTATTTTGGTACGGATAAAGAAAAATTAGACAAAGCATTTGCCCTAATCAGTAAAGAATTTAAGAAAATAAAAGATCATCCACTAACTGAGATTCAATTGCAAAAGGCAAAAAATAAGTTTATTGGCCAGATTGCATTAGGAGAAGAAAACAGAATTGGACTAATCATCTCCATGGCTAAAAGTTTAATAGATTATAATAAAATTGATGACTTAGAAACGGTTTTCAACAAAATTAGAGCAGTTAGTACGGTAGATATGGCAAATATTGCTAACGAAATTTTAGACGAAAATAAGTTGAGTTCACTGATATTTTACCCTACAGAATCTTAAAATTTTATCGGTTAGAGTTTTGATTATATATGTCACCTTGTCGTTTTATTTTCACAGCAAGTCAATCAATTTTCTAAATTTTAGTACTTTTGTATCCAATAAATTATTGCTTATACAATTATAATCACTCGTTTTAAACCTATTATAGTTTGTCTAACTCTAAATAAAACACATCAACACCAATGAAATTACCAATTGTAGCTTACGGAGATCCGGTTTTAAAGAAAGTTTGTGCTGATATTGATGAAAAATATCCTGATTTACAAACCCTTATTAAAAACATGTTTGAAACCATGTATCATGCAAGTGGCGTGGGTTTAGCAGCACCACAAGTTGGTTTACCTATTCGTTTGTTTATTGTAGATACCAAAGGTGATGAGGAAGAGGCTGCTTATGTAAAGGTTTTTATTAATGCTCAGATATTAGAAGAGACTGGCGAACCATGGGCGTTTAACGAAGGTTGTTTAAGTATTCCTGAAGTACGTGAAGATGTAATGCGTAAACCAAACATTTTAATTAAATATTACGATGAAAATTGGCAATTACACGAAGAAAAGGTTTCGGGGTTCGCCGCACGTGTAATTCAACACGAATACGACCACATAGAAGGGAAATTGTTTACCGATAAATTAAGTTTATTGCGTAAGCAAATGTTAAAAAGCAAGCTCGACAATATTTCTAAAGGGAATGTACACACAGATTATAAGATGAAATTTCCTAGACAAAACAGAAAACGCTAATTGATACTAGCTCGCTTACTATTTGTCTTCACTCCGAATTTTATCTCCATTAAAAATTTGTTGCATTAACTTGCCCCAGTTAAATGGGTTTAGCAAAGGATTTGTTTGGCGCATATTTACATTTGCCATTCTATCAAAATTATACCTGTAATTGCTATTTGAAATTTCTTGTCCATTTCTTGGCAAAGTTACCCCCATTGCTCTTATACTTTTGGAAGAAAGATTTTTCTTTGCAATAGCCATATCATCATCTGCAATTCTCATCGCTAAAAAATCTCTGTTAAATTCTTCAACTGTTGCCCACGGATAAATTGTTACCGCTTTTAAATAAACTACCTCTGGCTTTATTTGAAGCATTGCTGTATACTTATGTTCAGCAATTTCTGTTGGTAGAACAAAGATTTTATTGGCAAAACCTACTGCAGTTAATAAAATTGTATCTCCTGGATTTACGATAAAAGAAAAATAACCTTGGTAATTAGCTGAATATTTTTGTTCATTCTTGCTTAAATTGGTGAGGGTAACATAAGGCACAACCGAATTGCTGTCAGTATCGGTAATAATACCCGAAAACTGCACCAATTTGTTGCTTTTTACGTCTTGCTGTGCAAAAACGGAAGCAACAAAAAATAGCAATATGATGGTTAAGCTATACTTCATTATACAAAAATACGGGTAAATGCTTAATTGACTAGTTAATTTGTGTTAAAATTAATCTTGTTCGGCTAAATTTACCGCTACAACACTTGTAATTTCTGGAACTGCCTTCATAATCGCTTGCTCAATCCCCGCTTTCATCGTCATAAAGCTCATTTTACAGCTTCCGCAATTGCCTAATAATCTTAACTTAACAACATTCCCTGAAGTTATCTCTTCTATTTCAACATTTCCACCATCGGCAATTAAATAAGGCCTGATTGTTTCTAATGCTTGATCCACTTGCTCCGTTAAATTCATTTTATATTATTTTAATTATAAAAATAGCAATTTTTTAACAATTAGCTACTTAACATTGTTGATTGAAATTTGTTGTGCTATTTTCCCTGCAATTTCTGCAAATGCGGCAGACAAGGGGCTATTTTTATCCATAGCAATTGGCTCTCCTTTATCTCCAGCATTAGCAATGCTTTGCACCAATGGGATTTCCCCCAAAAACGGCACATCATATTTTGCAGCTAACTCTTTACCTCCGTCTTTACCAAAGATATAATATTTATTTTCTGGCAACTCAGCAGGTGTAAAGTAGCTCATGTTTTCTATCACACCCAAAACCGGAATTGTTACTCCTGGCATTCTAAACATCATTAAGCCTTTCTTAGTGTCTGCCAATGCTACTTGTTGTGGGGTAGTAACAATTACCGCCCCCGCAATTGGGAAACTCTGACTAATTGTAATATGAATATCTCCTGTCCCTGGCGGAAGATCTACAATTAAATAATCTAACTCACCCCAGTCTGCATCATTAAACAGCTGTTTAACTGCGTTTGAAGCCATTGGACCTCTCCATGGCACAGGTTGGTCTGGGTCAGCAAAAAACCCTAAAGAAAGTAGTTTGATGCCATATTTCTCAATGGGTAATATTAATGTTTTACCATCTTCTGTTTCTCTAGCACTAGGTTTTGCTCCAACTAAATCAAACATAATTGGCACCGACGGCCCATAAATATCTGCATCTATTAAGCCAACTTTTGCTCCATCGGCAGCTAGGGTTACCGCTAAATTACTAGCAACCGTAGATTTACCAACTCCTCCTTTACCAGAAGAAATTAGTACGATATTTTTAATCGCGTTCAATTGGGTAGTATCCAATGGTTTAGTTACTCTCGAGGTAATATTAATATTTACTTGAGCATCTGCGGCAACAAAATGTTTCACCGCATTTGTACATGCATTTTTTAACATTTCCTTCATTGGGCATGCCGGAGTAGTTAATTCTAAAGTAAATCCAACTTTTCTATCTTCAATTTTAACATCTTTAATCATGTTCAAAGTCACCAAATCTTTTTTCAAATCTGGGTCTTCTACGTTGCGTAAAGCAGCTAAAACTTGTTCTTCAGTAATTATCATTGCTCAAATTTAACAAATCATAAGGATAAAAAATTTTCTATCCCCGTTTTTGTTGTATTTTTAACACGAACTGAGACGAAACTGACAAATCTTTGTTAGTTTGTCGAACTCCGTGTGACAGATGAAAAACAATTACTAATTTCACACGAAATAAACATTTGGCCTTAATCTTTTGTTTAACAATAATTTCTACTATAGTTTATGCATTTACCAAAAATTAATATTCCTAAAAAATACCTGAAAATTGGTGCTTGGGTTTTAGGTGTTTTTTTGCTTTTATTTCTTTCTATTGGCGTTTATGCTTATAGCAAAAGAGAAGCTTTGCTACAAAAAATGATGGCAAAAGCAATTTCCAAAGCAGATAAAGACTATGGCCTTAAAGTAAAAATTGGTTCCGCTGGTTTTAGTGGTTTAAGTAGCGTAAACATGAAAAACATTTCTATGGTGCCAAAAGATCGAGATACCTTGTCGACCATTAAAGACATTACTGTTGGGGTAAAATTGTTCCCATTAATTTTTGGTGATATTAAATTATCAGAGATAAATCTTAACGATGGCGCTTTAAATGTTGTTCTGAGAGATTCATTAACAAACTTAGATTTTATTCTTAAAAGAAAAAAAGACACTGTATCTAGTGCAAAAAGTAAGGTTGACTTAAGCGAATTGGCTAATAACCTATTAAACGAAATTCTATATAAAATTCCCGATGATATGGAAATTAAGAATTTTGTAATGCGATTAAATGACAACGATACCGCTGCTCTTAAATTTTCTACAACAACTGCAACCATAATTAATGGAAAATTAAACTCTACAATTGTTGTTAACGACACGGCTGCCACTTGGCATGTTAATGGAAAATTAAATCCGGGAAACAAAAATTTAGACGTAATGCTTTTTGCAGATAACAATAAAAAAGTTGAGCTCCCTTATTTAGAAAGGAAACTGCATACAAAAATTAGTTTTGACACTGTTAGAACAAAAATGGAAGATGCTGGCTACGAAAGTGGCGATTTCAAAATTTCTGGCTCATGGGCTATCAAAAATTTGGTTATTAATCAGCCTAGGATTTCTTCTGCTGATGTGATTGTCCCAGATGCAAAAGTTGATGCCGTAATGTTGGTAGGCGAAAATTATATCAGTTTAGATAGTGCTTCAACAATTTATATCGAAAAAGCACAATTACACCCTTATCTCAAATATACCTTGTCTCCGAATAAAATTTACGAGATGAAAATTAATGCTGAAGAACAAGATGCTCAGGCAATTTTCGATTCTTTCCCGGTAGGTTTATTTGAATCTTTAGAAGGCATACAAGCTAAAGGAAGACTTAAATATAATCTTGATTTTTATTTGGACACTTCAATTCCAGATAGTGTAAAATTCGAATCAACATTAACCCCTACCGATTTCAAAATCACAAAATGGGGCAAAACAGATTTACAAAAGATAAACTCTGATTTCGTTTACACTCCTTATGAATATGGGAAACCGATGCGTAACATTACCATCGGCCCCTCAAATCCTAACTTTACTCGATTAGATGAGATTTCGCCAAATTTTAAAAATGCGCTCTTAACATCAGAAGATCCTTCGTTTTTCAGGCATAAAGGTTTTGTAGAAGAATCTATCAGAAAATCTATTGCGGTAAACTTTAAAGAAAAGCGCTTTAAGCGTGGTGGAAGTACAATTTCTATGCAATTGGTTAAAAATGTTTATTTAAGCAGACAAAAAACTTTAGCCCGTAAAGTTGAGGAGATTTTAATCGTTTGGTTAATTGAAAATAATAGATTAATTAGCAAGCAGCGCATGCTAGAGGTCTATTTCAATATTATTGAGATGGGTCAAAACGTGTATGGTATCGGCGAAGCATCTAGACATTATTTCAGTAAAAACCCTTCAGAATTAACCATTGGTGAGGGGATATTCTTGGCTAATATTGTTCCTAAACCAAAAGCTGCCTTGTACAAATTTATGAGCGATGGAAGCTTGAAAGAATACCTATTTCCATACTTCAATTTTATAGGTGGCACAATGGCTAAAAGAGGATTAACTCCTGTAGACTCTAGTGGCTATGGCTTCTACAATGTTCGTTTAAGAGAAGGTTTAAGGCAATATTTACTGCCAGATTCTGTTGTTATTGACACGAATAGCTTAGATATGGATGATGAAGATTCTATGCCTATTGTTAATCAGGAAAAACCAAGTAGCTTATTTGATCGCATAACTAATTCGGTTAAGAAAGATACTAGTGGAAAAGCGGCTACAAAAGTAGATACAGCAAAAACACCTAAGCAAATTCGCCAAGAAAAAAGAGAAATCAAAAGAAAAAAGAAAGAAGGCGGATAACTCTAATTATATGAACAAGATTAATATACATCAGAAAGAATTTGAAATCTTTTTAGAAAACGAGACCATTTGCAAGCGCACTCGATTAATGGGAATACAGCTTAATGTAGATTACGAGGGGCAATGTCCAATTTTTATTGGGGTATTAAATGGAAGTTTTCTTTTTATGGCAGATTTGTTAAAAGAAGTTGAAGTAGATTGTGAAGTTGGCTTTATTCGAGTTGCATCTTATCAAGGTACAGCTAGTAGCGGAGAAATTAAAGAAACATTTGGTTTACCAGAAAATTTGGGCGGTAAAGATGTAATTATAGTAGAAGATATCGTAGATACGGGTTTAACGCTCCAATATATTTTAGAAAAAGTTAATGCACAAAACCCAGCGTCAATAAATGTTTGTAGCTTATTATTTAAACCTGCGGCGTTGTTGTCGCCTATAAAAGAGTTAACTTATGTTGGTTTCGAGATACCAAACGAATTTGTTGTTGGCTATGGTTTAGATTACGATGGCTTAGGAAGAAATCTGAAGGATATTTATAGAGCGATATAGGGTTTTAAACACCTATTTTAGCATCAACAACATTCACAAGGAGCAATTCATACTTATCATAAAATTATCAGTTTTTTTTCCGATTTTTGCACGAATAAAATAAAAATTGAAATGACTATACATAAAGAAGGATATACCTCAATCGCATTAACAGTATTGTTTATTATGCTATTAAATGCTTTTGTCGATTATAAATTTGCCGACATCGCTTGGTTACGTTGGTTTATTTACATTCTTTCATTTGCTTTATTTGTAATCGTTTTACAATTTTTTAGAAACCCAAAAAGAACTTTTACCAATGGCGAAAACCTAGTGATTTGTCCTGCAGATGGTAAAGTTGTAGTAATAGAAGAAACAGAAGAAGGCGAGTATTTTAAAGATAAACGATTACAAGTTTCTATTTTTATGTCGCCAATTAATGTACATATTAACCGCAATCCTATTTCTGGTGTAGTTAAATTTTTTAAATATCATCCAGGTAAATATTTAGCCGCTTGGAACCCAAAATCTAGTACAGAAAACGAACGCACAACTACTGTTGTAGAGCACGCAAACGGAACTCCTATTTTATTCAGACAAATTGCTGGCGCTTTAGCTCGTAGAATTGTTTGGTATATTAAAGAAGGAGATAAAGTAGCGCAAACCGAAGAGTTTGGCTTTATTAAATTTGGCTCAAGAGTCGATATTTTCTTGCCAGTTGGCACCAAAATTAACCTTCAACTAGGCGAAGTTGTAAAGGGTGGAATTACGGTGTTGGCCAAACTATAAAACCATTAATAGCCGAAAATATCATGCCATCTGAAACGCAAAAATCAGTAAAAAATGGTGATAATTGTCGCGTTGTTGGCGGAACACATGCTGGAAAATCTGGAATTATCAGCGACTTAAATACAAGTAAAACCGGTCATATAACCATTACAGTTACACAAGCTAATGGTGTTCGCTTTAAAACGTTGGCAAAAAATGTAATGATTTCTTAAGCGTTTTTATCACTAACGGTTCGCTGAGTTGGATAAGCGAAATCAGAACCATATTGTTGTACAATTTCTATAATTTTAAAATTGACGTCTTCCTTAAGTTTTAAATAGCTGCTAAATTCGGTGTCTTCTACCAAATACAAAATCTGAACATTTAAAGCAGAATCTCCAAAACTATCGAAAGTAACATTTGGATCTGTAGTGCCAGGATTATCATTTAAAAACTGTGTTAGGTCGTTAATAATCTGCTTCATTACCTCAGTACTCGTCTCGTAGGTTAAGCCGATATTAAACTTAACTCTTCTATAGTTTCTACGGGTTAAATTCTCCAAAACACCATCAATCATTGCCCTATTTGGGATAATAATAGTCGTTTTATCTGTGCTGCGTAAAACCGTACTTCTAAAGCCAACTTTTTCTATAGTTCCTTCCACGCCATCCACCTTAACTAAATCGCCAACAGTAAATGGCTTATCAATAAAAATAGTAAAGGAGCCAATTAAATTTTCTAAACTTTCTTTTGCAGCTAAAGCGATGGCGATACCACCAATACCTAAACCGGTAATTAAGCTCAACGCATTTACTTCAAATACATAGCCTAACAACACAAAAAAGCCAATAAAATAAATAAAAAACTTAAATAGCTCCCTTAAAAATGGCACCAATTGATCGTCAGCTCTATTTTCAGTTTTTAAAGCCTTGTACGTAAAAACATGTGCTATAAAATCAATTATTCTTAGAAATATCCAGAAGACCGATAGTATAATTAAGAAAAGGAAAATTTTATCAAAAAGATCACCCAGCGTGAAAATTTCTTTAATTTTTAGCTTTTCAACTACTTTAGTATAACGATATAAAACTACTTCAAAAGGATGTTTTAATTGATTTATTGCCAGATATAGAGAGGCAATACTAATAAAAAATTCAAATGGTTTTAACAATAAGCCTATAAAGGTTTCCATTTGAACTTCATCAGCAAATTTCTTGAATAATTTGAATAAAAATTGGCTAATTACTCTAGAAACAAACCTTTTTAACAAAAGCCCGATTAAAATAATACCTACAAACCAACAATAAGCTTGTATTGTGTTTCCCCAAAATATTTGTTCAAAAAATTTGCCGTCCATTTATACTAATTGTTTTAATGCAATCTCAAATGCTGTACTTGATAGATTTGTTCTTTTAGAAGAAACCTCATGAACCGCTGTTAAAGCATTTTTGATTACTGAAGATGCATCTGTAAAAATCGTTTCATCACTCATCTCTACATTACGTTGCATTAAATAAGCAAAAACTCTAGCCATACCGCAGTTTGCAATAAAATCTGGAATTACCGCAACATGATTGTCTGCGTGCTCCATAATGCTACCAAAGAAAATTTCCTTGTCTGCAAAAGGCACATTAGCGCCACATGCAATCACCTCTAATCCTCCTTTAATCATTTTGTCTACTTCTGTTTGCTGTACCAACCTAGATGCGGCAGCTGGAACAAAAATTTCTGCGCCAACGTTCCAAACCATTTCACTAGCTTCAGCAAAAGGAATCAATTGAGCTGAAACCAAAGTATTATTAGCTCTGTTGTTAAATAATTCTCTTATTTCCTCAAGCGTAAAACCTTCTGGATTTATTAATCCGCCAACACGATCAATAATACCAACAATTTTAACGCCTTGTTGTGCTAAATAATATCCTGTAGCAGCAGCAACATTCCCCCATCCTTGAATAATGGCTCTTTTACCTGCAACTTCTCCACCCCAAATGTTATAAAAATGTCTAATAGACTCTGAAACACCGTAACCAGTAATCATGTCTGCCACTTTATATTTCTTTTTAAGATCTGGAGAATAATTCTCATCATCTAGTACTTTAGATACGCCAAATCGTAACTGTCCTATTTGGTGAATACGCTCATTTTCTCTAGCTTGATGATGCCCATTAATTACACCTTCTTGCGGATGCCACAAACCATAGCTCTCGGTAATTGGGATAACCTCATGTATCTCATCAATATTTAAATCTCCACCCGTACCGTAGTAACTTTTAAGCAAGGGCATTACGGCTTTAAACC
>JAIELS010000075.1 GCA_019752795.1 Sphingobacteriaceae bacterium | reverse complement strand
TTTTGGTTTAAAGTCAATCGCTTTTAAAATACGCATAGCCTCAATCATTACTGTAGAACCAGCAGCGTTATCTGTTGCGCCAGTACCTGAATGCCATGAATCATAGTGACCACCTAACATTACAATTTCGCTTTTTAATTTAGGGTCTGTGCCTGGGATTTCAGCAATTACATTATAACCTTTTGGATCTTTATCATAGAATGAAGTTTTAACTTCAGCTTCAATTTCTACTTTCTCTCCACCACGTAATAAACGTAAGATGTGTAAATAATCTTCGCTGCTAACTTCTAATTCTGGATTTACTGGTTTAGCATCTAATTTGTAAGAAGCGCCATTGCTAGTAAAGAATGTACCATAGCTACCACGAGCATAAGTTAATTTCAAACCAATTTTCTCCGCTAATAACATACTGTCAATAGCAGCTCTAACAGACATCATTCTCATCATCATTGCTCTTTGGTTATTAGCAGCACCTGCACCAGCTGGTCTGCCACCGCCTTGTGCACCTGCTACAGGCAATTGAGCTGCAGCCATTTTATCTAACGCTTCTTCAGTATAACGGACAACATCAGCAGTGTAAGAATTTTTTAAAGGCATGATTGTAGCAGATTCAATCATTACAATTTTACCTGTTAATTTGCCTTTATACTTAGCTAAATCGGTAATAGTATCAGCTTTAATTAGTACAACTTCAGACTTAATTGGACCATTTGTACCTGGTGTCCATGCTTTTGGAGAAGCAATAATTGGACGATAGAAAGGCTTAGTAGTAGCTGCATAATATTTATCAACTTCCCAACCTTTACCAAACTCTCCCCAAGCCTCTAAATGTACATTTTTAAGCCCCATTTCGTTGAAGTATTTAACAGCCCAATCTTGAGCTCTTTTTAAACCTGGCGAGTTAGATAAACGTGGACCAGCAACATCTGTAATTTTGTGGGCAATTTCTAAAGCTTTAGATTTATCTAAGCCTTCAGCTCTAATTTTTGCTATAATAGCGGTATTTACTGGCTCTTGAGCAAAAGCAGTAAAGCATAAACCTATGGCTAATGCACTAAAAGTAATTTTTTTCATCATAGTTTAAGTTATTTAAGTAACGTTATTGTTGGTGAATTTACACTTAATGGTAAATATTTGTACCTTTCTATTCATATTTTTACACACGCTATTATGATAAGAATAAAATATTTTTTGCTTTTAGTATTTTTTGTAAGCTTTTCTGAGATAGAGCTCTACGCACAAAGACCAGAAGTTAGAGATGCTAACATTAGTGCTATGGTTACAGAAGTTTCTTCTAATAACCTAGAGCAATTGGTAAAAAAATTAGTTTCTTTTCAAACCAGACATACTTTGAGTGATACTTTGAGTAAAACTACTGGTATTGGAGCAGCTAGAACTTGGATTAAAAGTGAGTTTGAAAAATATAGTTCGGCAAGTGGAGGTAGGCTTCAAGTCTCTTATGATACATTTACGCAACCTGCCGATGGCAGAAGAATTCTTTCTCCTGTAACATTAAAAAATGTAATTGCAATTTTACCGGGTACAGATCCTAATGATAAAAGAATAATAATGGTTTCTGGTCATTATGATTCTAGAGTTACTGATGTGATGAATGTTAAAGATTTTGCTCCTGGTGCAAATGATGATGCCTCTGGGACAGCAGCCGTTATGGAAATGTGCCGAATAATGAGTAAGCAAAAATTTAGTGCTACGCTAATTTTTGTTGCCATGGTAGGCGAAGAACAAGGTTTATATGGCGCTACAAATTTGGCCAAAAGAGCAAAAGAAGAAGGATGGAATGTGCACTTACTGTTAAATAATGATATTGTGGGTAACTCTTACGGTATGGAGACCGATATTAAAGACAACAAAAGTGTACGAGTTTTTAGTGAAGGTGTTTCGCCAGTAGAAACGCCAGCACAAGCAGCGGCTAGGCAATCTGCCGGAACAGATAATGATGGAAAAGCTAGGCAAGCGGCAAGATATATTAAAGAAGTTGCAGAGCGATATGTTGACCAGTTAGAAGTGAAATTAATTTATAGAAGAGATCGGTTTTTAAGAGGAGGAGATCATACCCCATTTTCTCAGCAAGGTTTTGCTGCAGTGCGAATTACAGAAATGAATGAGGATTTTAATAGACAGCACCAAGATGTAAGAACAGAAAATGGGTTTAAGTTTGGCGATTTACCAGAATATATAGATTATAATTATTTACAAAAAGTTACTCGAATGAATTTATCGGTAATGTCTAATTTGGGCTTATCTGCACAAGAGCCAGAAAATGTAATTGTACAAACATCTGGATTAACTAATAAAACAGCTTTAAAGTGGGATGCCCCAAAAGGCAAAAAACCTGTTGGTTATTATGTTTTAATGCGTGAAACGACTAGCCCTTTTTGGGAGAGAAAATTCTTCGTCAAAGAAACTTCAGCTACTTTAGCTTATTCTAAAGATAACTTTTATTTCGGTGTTCAATCTGTTGATGAAGATGGACACGAGAGTTTGGTGATTACGCCAAAGCCAGGAAGGTAATAGAAAAAGGCAGTTATAAACTGCCCATTCTAAACTAAAAATTAAAAAAAAATCTTTATTTAATATTTCTTTTGGCTAAAATAAAATAGCCTATAATAAACATGGCAAGTGCAAATGCTAAACTCACCCAAATTTCTTGTGTAAATACAGGGAAATCTTCCAGTTTTGCTCCTTTAACTCTTGTTACTCTTAATGCTAATGTTGGGTCGCTGTATGGAATTAAAAAAGCGTATTTCCAACCTACATTTGCTGTAATAATACCCGCAATAATTCCAACAAATCCTATTCCCATTGGTTTTAAAAAATCAGACCAAATTAAGCTGAACACAAACTGAACTGATAAAATGCCTAATGAAGCTAAAAATAATTTACTATAAAACTTTGTTAAAAGTAATATTGGATTGTAATCATTAAAAGTAAATTTAGGCACTAAAATTTGCAATAAATAGCCAAATGTAATTGTTAAAAAAGCGAATAAAAACAAACAGATCAGTAATAACAGCACCGCATATAAATATTTGGCAGTATAGATAGAAAACTTGTTTAAAGGTTGCGCAAAAAGTGTTTTCCAAGTATCGTTTTTATGTTCGATGTTGTTGACAGAAAATGCCATAAACATAACATAAAAAGGTAAAATGAGCATTCCCATTACATTTAAAGTTGCGCCACTATAGTTGCCCCAAAGTGCCAAACCTGGATAATTAAGCTTTAATAATTTATCTGAATTAGAATAAAAACCAAATGCAATTAATCCGCAGATTAAGATTGGTAAAATAATAGCAGCCCAAAAAGCAAGCGTTTTTCTTGATTTATAGAATTCTGATTGTAGTGATATAAATGATGAGCGCATGGGTTAATTTTTTGAAGTAATGTCTAAGAATAAATTTTCAAGGTCTTTTCTTTCTTTGCCTATGCTAAAAACAGAAATCCCATTTTGAACCAATAAAGCATTCATGCTGCCCATCTCTTCTTTTGTTTTAAATACTACAGAAATAGTTTGTGCATCACTTTGCAAAATATCAATTCCAGCATTTGTTAAAACTGTCATGGTTTTTTCTTGGTTATTAGTCTCAATCTTAACAGATGGTTTGCTCAAATCATGTAGCTCGCTAATTGTACCTTGAAACAATAATTCACCTTTATTTATTATGCCAACGTGTGATGCAGTTCTTTCGATTTCTGCTAATAAATGGCTTGATACTAAAATTGTTTTACCATGTTTGGTGGTCAAATCTATCATCAAATTTCTAATCTCGATAATTCCATTAGGGTCTAAACCATTTGTAGGTTCATCTAATAATAACAATTCTGGGTCTGAAATTAAGGCTAAGGCAATACCTAAACGTTGTTTCATTCCTAATGAATATTTGCCAGCTTTTTTATTTGCAGCATCAGTTAAGCCAACTAAACTTAACATTTCGGCGCATTTGCTTTTTTTAATACCTAAAAGGATACATCGGTTAACCAAGTTTTCTTTACCAGTTAAGTGCGCATAAATTGCAGGCTGCTCTACTAAAGAACCCATGCGTTTTAAACTTGCAATGCGATTATTGTTGATTTCCTTGCCAAAAATAAATACTCGATCTGCTGGCGATTGCAGTAAATTCAATAAAATTTTGATGGTAGTGGTTTTGCCTGCGCCATTTGGACCTAAAAAACCATAAATACTACCTTTTGGAACTTGTAAACATAAATCTTTAACAACGGTTTGATTACCGAAGTTATAGGTTAAGCCAACAGTTTCTATTGCGAAATTGCTCATCTTTATTTTAAAATTGCAACAGTAGCTTTAACAATTGTGTTAGTTGTAGTAGATGTTGTTGTTTTTAAAGCAACTTCATCTTCTTGTGTAGTGCTAGTGTTTGTTACAATAGCAAATAACATCATGATAAAAACTGGAAATAATAAAAGTAAGAATGGCGATACGTTTGATAACTTTTTCATGGTTCTTTTATTTAGGTTTATTTTATTCGTTTGTTTTGTTGAACAAATAGAATAATTAAAAAAATATTGCTAAAATGTTTTAGACCAAGTGGATTTAATTATAGATAAACGGTTAAAAGGAATGGTTTTCTCATTAATTGGTATATTGTGCCATTTCGTAGAAAAAAAATGGCAGTTCGTCGAAAGAGCGTATCTGAAAATAAATACTATATTTACTTTGGATGCAATTAAAGGCATATTAAATGAAACAAATAAATAGTAAAGGCGCTATTGCTGTGCATATCATCTTTTGGTTAATGATATTAATGATTGCTCTGGGTATGATTTTCAATGCTCCAAAATTGAGCACAATGGATTTAATATACTCTTTTGGGCTATTTAGTTTACTTAATCTTTCTTCTTTTTACATCAATTATATTTTCTTAATTCCCGAACTGATACAAAAGAGAAAAAAGTATTGGTTTTACATGATTACTTTTCTATTGCTTATTGCAGCTAATGTTTTGTTTAAAACCGTTGTTGCTGTACTAAATCCTGAAGATTTACTTCAATTCACTAGGAAAAATGGTTCTATAGATAGTATATCAGTTAATGAATTTGCCATAAAATCAACTTTTTTATCTGGTTTTATATTAGTTACTAGCTGTATCATCAAATTTTCTGTAGACTGGTTCTCTAATGAAAAGATACAACGTAATTTGGAGCGAGAGAAAAAAGATATGGAATTACAGTTTTTAAAATCTCAACTTAATCCACATTTTTTATTCAACTCCTTAAATAATATTTATTCATTAGCCTACCAAAAATCTGAAAAGACTGCAGATGCAATTTTAAAACTATCAGAAATTATGCGTTACATGATTTACGAGAGTAATGACAGTTGGGCAGATTTAAGTAGAGAGGTAGAATACCTAAATAGTTATGTAGAATTACAAAGACTAAGATTTAAAGATGGTGCTGCGGTAGAAGTTAATATACAAGGAGAAATTGATGGACAAAAAATTGTACCCTTAATTTTAATTTCTTTTGTAGAAAACGCCTTTAAGCATGGCGTAGCTAATGATCACAAAGACCCTATAAAAATTAATATTATTGCAAATCAAAAGATATTACATTTTAGTGTAAGCAATAAAAAAAATAAAACGAATAAAGATGCCATGGGTGGCGTGGGATTAAATAACGTAGAACGAAGACTGCAGTTGCTTTATCCTGATCGATATAAATTAAATATTGTAAATTCGGCTACCCATTACACTACAGAATTGATGCTAGACTTATGATATTAAAATGTATTGCTGTTGATGACGAGCCACTAGCGCTTGATATTATTGAAGATTATATTTCTAAAGTTCCTTTTTTACAACTAGTAAAAAGAACGGAGAATGCTATTGAAGCTTTACAGTTGGTGCAAGCTGGCGGAATTGACTTGGTCTTTTTGGATATACAAATGCCAGAATTAACTGGTATACAGTTTTTGAAAATTGCCACTGGTAAATCTAATTATATTTTAACTACTGCCTATTCCCAGTATGCACTAGAAAGTTATGATTTAAATGTATCTGACTATTTATTGAAGCCAATTGCTTTTGATAGATTTTATAAGGCTGTAGAAAAAGTTCATAATTTAGTGCAAAAGGCAGACTCGACTGTTGTTTCAAACTCAGAGCCGACGGTTATACCGAGTGTTACGGCTGCCGCTCCGGTTCAACAAGCGCAAGATTTTATTTTTGTTAAAACAGAACACAAAATTCAAAAGATAGAGTTAGATGATATTCTTTATATTGAAGGTTTAAAAGATTACATTTCTATTTTTACTAAAACTGAGCGTGTAATTACCTTACAGAATATGAAGAAAATGGAAGAAACTTTACCTAAAGGAGAGTTTATCAGAGTTCATAAATCATACATTATTTCTATTGATAAAATAGAAAGTATTGAGCGTAGTAGAATTACAATCGCAAAGAAAATTATCCCGATAGGCGATACTTATAGAGATGAATTTTTTAAATTGATAGATAGGAAAAACGTTTAATTAGTTGCTAAAGGTTTTACGTTATAACCCTGAGCTTTTAAGCTTTTAATTAAGCCGTCTTTGCCTATTAAATGGCCAGCGCCAACTGCAATAAATAACGATTGGTTTTGCATCATTTCGGGTATTTGAGCTATCCATTTGTCATTTCGGGTTTTTAACAAATCATCCATTTCTTCTGCTGTAAAATCTTTTGAGTTAGCAAGCATTTTCTCTAACTCTTTTAAGTTTTGAGTGATGTAAGATTGATATAGCTTTAGATTTGCTTTCTTCATTTTTTTCACTTCTTTAACACTTTTAACTAACATTTCTTTTTGTCTAACTAGGTTAGTGCCAAATAGAATTTTTGCTTGGTCTTCTACTGTTTCTAATCCAAATATTTTTTTATGATTTGCTTTGCCATAGTCTTGAATATATTGATCTATAGCTGGATTAGTGGTTGTGAAAGTTTTTGGTGCTGAAGCTTGCTGAATTAAAGTTTGAATCATGATAGGCTTTAGTTTATTCATTTTCGTGAGGTCGTATTTACCAATCGTTTTTAAATAATCATTTACCATTTTAAATTCTTTAGGAGTTAACAAACTATCTAAAGTATTATCTTTCATCATCATGTAGGGTGCTAATTTCATGGCCACGTCTTTATCCATTACTAACTCGCCAACCACTGCATCTGCCAGGTTTAGCTTTTCATTTAATAGTTTCATGGTGTCAATAAAACCTTTATCAGCAAAATGATAAGTACCAAATAAATACGACGATTTTTGTAAACCTTTACCAGATATTTCCCAAAGTAAAGAGTTCTCTGTTTGTTTTTGCTGTGCTTTACTACCAAAGCTTATGCCTAGTATTGCTAAAAATAAATATTGAATTATCCTCATGATTCTCTCGACTGATTTAACTTTAGTCTAATTGCATTTTCGGTGGCTAAAACTATTTCTTCAGCGTTTTTGTCTGTTTGATCAATTGGTGCTAAAACCGTCCATTTGATAGGATTAAGAGCGGTAAGAGGGTACATGCCATAGCGAACAATCTTCCATGAATTTTCTATGGCAATAGGCACAATCAATGCATTAGGTACTACTTTTAAGAGTGTGGCAATGCCTCCCACTTGAAAGGGTTTCAACTTGCCATCTTTTGCTCTCGTTCCTTCGGCAAATATTACTGTGCTCCAGTTGTTTTCTTTCATTCTTCGTCCCAACTTTATCAATTCCGAAATAGCTTGTTTACTATCTTTCCTATCAATATTTGCTCCACCACCAACTCTTAGGTTGTACGATATAGAAGGAATGTTTTTTGTTAACTCTATCTTTGAAATAAATTTGGGATGATGTTTACGTAAATACCAAATCATACCAGGAATATCATACATGCTTTGATGATTTGCTACAAAAATAATCGGTTGCTTAGTGGTTAAATTTTGCTGATTAATAAAAGTAACTGAATTGAACAATGACCAATTACTATACGTTAGGAAAAAATTTAAAATGTCAACAGAAATTTTATGCGCTTTATAACCAAATAATTTAAAGCAAATCCATTGGATAGGATGAAAAATGCATAGAAATCCAAAAAATAAAAAATAAAATATTGGGGTAAATATGTAGCCTAAAAACTTGTTCATGCTCAATTAAATTTTGTTTTCTTGTATTAATATCTTAACTTTTAAAATGGCAGCAACACTCATACTATCTGTAATTATGCCATCTATTACCATCTGATAAGCCTCATTAAAATGTAATTTACGAATTACCAATTCTTCCGTTTCTTCTGGAGAAGATTTGCCCATTTCTAAATCTTGTGCCAAGTAAATAATCGCTAACTCATCACTAACAGAGTTTGACAAATGCATGCGTTGAATTTCTGTAAATCGATTAGCGGTTATTCCACTTTCCTCAACCAGCTCTCGTTTCGCACTCTCAACCGGGTCTACGCCTAATGCTCCACCACCCTCAATAATTTCCCAACTATATGCTTTAATTGGGTAACGATATTGTCCAACAATCCATGTATTATGATTTTCGTCTAAAGGCAATATGCCTATAGCGTAATTTTTAAAATGAACTTCACCATAAATTCCTTCTCCACCATTTGGATTAATAACTTGGTGTTCTGTTAAAGAAATCCAATTGTTATCATAAATCTCGGTACTAGCTAAGGTTTTCCATGGATTATTAGTATTCATAGCTGCAAGATACAGAGCTTTGTGGTTTATTGCAATTAACTTAAAATAAGAGGGCGAATAATTTTATCAACTCCAAAAGGTTGAGTAAAAAGTTTTACAGTTATTGTACAAATAATTAATGTTAAAAATACAACTTTGCACTTAGTATATCTTTAAAACAGAGGATTGGGTTTGAAGGTCTAATAATACAAGTATAACTATTTATTACAGCTATTTTATGTCTAATTACAGTGATATTTTTGAAAACAAAGGCATTCCTTATGCCAATTATAGAGAAAAAATAACTCAGCTTTTATCGCAGGGACAGACCACAGGAACTGATCATTCTGAAGCAATGTTACATTATACTAAAATGAATTTGCAACGTATGAATAGGGTTGAAAAAACCACGGTTCTAAACGATCAATTGTTACAAGTAATAGACCATTTAAAAGGAAAGTATAAGTTTTTAGTAATTAGTGAGGGTTGGTGTGGCGATGCTGCACAAATTGTACCTGTAATTGATAAAATTGTTTCGGCTATGCCTGATAAGTTTGATCTTAAATTGGTATGGAGAGACCAAAATTTGGAACTGATAGATGCCCATCTTACTAATGGTGGCAGGGCAATTCCTGTATTGCTAATATTAGATGAAAAAGGGGATCTTGTTTTGCCTAAATGGGGACCAAGACCTCAAATTTTACAAGACTTGTTGTTAAATTGGAAGAAAGAAACTACAGATATGCAAGTAATTGCCGAACAATTACACCGATGGTATGCTAAAGATAAAACGCAAGCTATTCAAAAAGAATTAACAGAAGTTTTAAGTCAGCTAGATTAATCTACTGAAACTGTTAAACCTTCTTGCTTTAGAATTTTTCTGTAAATTTCCATTTCACTAAAAGAGCCTTCTAAAATGGCACACTTACCTTTGTTATGCACCTCCCATGCAATTTTCTCTGCCTGAGATTCGCTGTAATCTAAATATTTCATCATACACCAAATTACATGTTCAAAAGTGTTCACATCATCATTCCATAAAATCAGTTGATGAACTGTTTTTAAAGAAGTTAAAATTTCTTCTAGCGTAAATGTTTCTTCCTTTGTTTCTGTAGACATGCCACAAAAATAAGCTATTTTCGAAATAATATTGATTTTCCGCAAATTTTGATTAAAATTTGTAACAACTAACCTAATTTAAACAAATGCATAGTTCAAAAATTGCTGGAATAGGCTATTACGTTCCTAAAAACGTTTATACAAATGACGATTTATCACGTTTTATGGAAACCAACGATGCTTGGATTCAGGAAAGAACGGGTATAAAGGAACGTCGTTTTGCAGATAGATTAGGAGAAACAACAACAACAATGGGTGTTGAGGCTGCAAAAATTGCAATTGAAAGAGCTGGTATTACTGCACAAGATGTTGATTTTATCATTTTCGCCACTTTAAGTCCAGATTATTATTTTCCAGGCTGCGGTGTATTATTGCAGCGTGAAATGAAAATGAAAGAAGTAGGAGCTTTAGATGTTCGTAATCAATGTTCTGGCTTTCTGTATGCCCTATCTATCGCAGATCAGTTTATTAAAACGGGGATGTATAAAAATATCCTGGTTGTGGGTAGCGAAAAGCATTCATTTGCTATGGATTTTGAAACCCGAAGCAGAAATGTTTCGGTAATTTTTGGAGATGGAGCAGGAGCAGTAGTTTTACAGCCTGCCAAAAAAGAAGGTCAAGGTATATTAAGCACGCACTTGCATAGCGACGGTGCTGATGCAGAAATTTTGGCAATGTATTATCCAGGTGCAGCAGCTAATAAATGGTTGCCAGAAAATCCAGGCTATCCTGATCAAGAATTAGGTGGTTTATTTATGACTACAGAACAATTGGAAAGTGGCGCAGCTTTACCTTATATGGATGGTCCGGCGGTATTTAAAAAGGCAGTGGTAAAATTCCCCGAAGTAATTAGAGAAGCTTTAAAGGCTAATCATTTAACAGAAAAAGATATAGATTTATTGGTTCCTCATCAGGCAAACCTACGCATAAGCCAATACGTGCAACAATTATTAGGTTTAAGCGATAACCAAGTTTTTAATAACATTCAGAAATACGGGAATACAACTGCGGCTTCGGTACCAATAGCTTTATGTGAAGCTTGGGAAGCTGGTAAAATTAAAGATGGAGATTTAGTTTGCCTAGCAGCTTTCGGTTCTGGGTTTACTTGGGCTAGTGCATTAATTAGGTGGTAAAATGATTGAAATAACAATAAAGATATTTTAGGTTAATTACTACTGATTATTTAGTTAGATTTAGATTAATATTTAGATATAAAAAATGGCAATTGATGTTTATAAAGGAGAATTTGGATCAAAGGAATTAACACATTTGCTTAAAAGATGCTTATTTGGTGTTAAAAGAGCAGATATTACCTCGCTTTCTGGAAAATCTTTAACTTTTGTTGTAGACTACCTACTGCAAGATTTACCTATACCTTCTCCGCCAATAAATAATTACAATGATGCTAACGCATCGGATGCTACTGTGCCCCCTGGTGGTGTTTGGGTAAATGCACCTTATGGAGATGGTACAATAAATAGTAGAAGAATTACCTCTTTTAAATCTTGGTGGACTGGACAAATGCTTACCCAACAAGTATCATTAAGAGAGAAAATGGTGCTTTTTTGGCATAATCATTTTTCCACACAAACAGCTACAGTTAGCGACAGTCGCTATATATATAAGCATAATAATTTGTTGAGAACAATGGCATTTGGCAATTTTAAGGAATTGGTTAAACAAATTACTATTGACCCAGCAATGCTGCGTTATTTAAACGGTTATGCAAGCAGCAAAACTGCACCTGACGAAAACTATGCGAGAGAGTTACAAGAGCTATTTACCATGGGTAAAGGGCCAAACTCAAAATATACTGAGTCCGATGTTAAAGCAGCAGCAAGATTACTAACAGGTTTTCAATTAGATGCCACAAATATAACCTCTACATTTACTGCATCAAGACATGATGCTACTGACAAACAATTTTCTGCATTTTATAATAACAAATTAATTAAGGGCAGACCATTAGCAGATGGAGCTAAAGAAGTGGATGATTTGATGGATATGCTTTTTGCTCAAAATGAATTAAGTTTATACATCTGTCGTAGATTATATCGATTTTTTGTTTATTATGAGATATCGGCAGCTACCGAATTAAATGTAATTGCTCCATTAGCAGAAATATTTAGGAATAATAATTACCAAATTAAACCAGTTCTTAAAGCACTTTTTACAAGTAGTCATTTCTTTTTAACTCAAAACCGTTCATGCAATATCAAGTCTCCTATAGATCTTGTTGTTGGAATGTGTAGAGAGTTTGAAATTGTTTTTCCTGATGGATTAGATTACATCAACCTGTATTACATGTATGACTATATCAGAAGCCAAGCAGCAACAATTCAACAAAATATCGGAGATCCGCCAAATGTTTCAGGTTGGCAAGCGTATTACCAAGAACCACAATATTATGAGTTATGGATAAACTCTGATACTTTGCCTAAAAGAAATGCATTTACAGATCGTTTTATAGGGAGTGGCTATACTAGAAATGGTAAAAAAATTGTAATTGATCCTTTAGTTTATACAGCAGGTTTTGCACAAGCAAAAGACCCTGATCAGTTAGTTAATGATGTAATCGCCCATTTGTATACGATAGACATTAGTTTAGAGGTAAGAACTTTTCTTAAAAGCATACTACTGAGCAACCAAACAACTAATAACTATTGGACAGAAGCTTGGACTAATTATACATTAAGCCCAAATGATACTGCAAAAAAGAATATTGTTTTAACAAGATTAAAAGAGTTCTATAAATATGTGATGAACTTGGAGGAGTATCAATTATCATGAAAAGGAGAGATTTTTTAGGAAAGACACTCCCTGCTGGGGTTTTGTTGCCATCACTAATCAGTGGTTTCTCGTTAAAAGCCTTTGGTTCTTCTAGTTTGTTATCGGCACTAACCGCCGCTAGCGAAGAAACAGACCATGTTTTGGTTATTATTCAGTTAAACGGAGGTAATGATGGATTAAACATGGTTATTCCATTGGAATATTATGATAATTTAGCCTTGGCTCGTCCTAATATTATTTTACCCCAGAATAAAATTATTAAACTAGGTAATTTTAATACGGGTATTCATCCTAAGATGACAGGTATAGGAGATTTATACAAAGATGGTAAAGTACAAGTTATTCAATCGGTTGGCTATCCTACACCAAACTTTAGCCATTTTAGAGCTACAGATATTTGGGAAACTGCTTCAGAATCGGATCAGATTTTAAGTACAGGTTGGGCAGGAAGATATTTAGGTCAAGAATACCCTAATTTTCCTATTGGCTATCCAAACTCTGTAATGCCACATCCTTTGGCTATCCAAATTGGATCGTTTTTATCTCCGGCTTTTCAAGGACCAACTTTAAATATGGGAATGGCTATTTCAGACCCTGTTAATTTTTATAACTTATTAAACGGCATACAATCTCCTGCACCTAATACAAATGCAGGTAAAGAGTTAACTTATATTAGGCAAGTTTCTCAACAAACGCAGCAATACGCTAATGTAATTAAAGAGGCTGCAAATAAAGTAAAAGTTCAAGTTACCTATCCAACGGGTAATGCGCTTGCAGACCAGTTAAAAGTAGTGGCACGCTTAATTGGCGGCGGTTTAAAAACTAGAATGTACATGGTAAACATTGGTTCTTTTGATACCCATGCTGGCCAAGTAGTAACAAACGCAACCGATACAGGAACGCATGCAGTACTACTACAAAAAGTTAGTGATGCCATTAAAGCTTTTATGGATGATTTAAAAGCAATGGAAGTTTCTAAAAGAGTAGTAGGAATGACATTTTCAGAATTTGGAAGGCGTATCAAATCTAATGCTGGTACTGGAACAGATCATGGAGCGGCGGCACCGATAATTGTGTTTGGTGATGCAGTGCAAGGAGGTGTTTTAGGAAATAATCCAGTAATTAGCTCAAATACTTCTGTAAACGATAATATTCCGATGCAATACGATTTTAGATCTGTTTATGCTACCTTATTAGAGAAATGGTTCTGTGTTGATAAAGCTACTTTAGACAGTGTAATGCTTAAAAACTTCCAGTCTTTGCCAATAATTAGGTCTGGAACTAATTGCATGTCTACAAAAACTACAGAAGCTAACCATGAAAGCGGTAAGAACTTAATTACAAACTATCCAAATCCATTTAGTAGTAGCACCACCATAAAATATGTTTCTAAAGGAGGGCATTTACTTATTCAGGTATTTAATACCATGGGTAAATTAATTACCACATTGGTGGATGAGGTTAAACCTGAAGGAAATTACAGCATTACATTCGAAAATAGATATTACCCGCCGGGTGTGTATTATGCTCGTTTGCAAAATGGAGAATTGCAACAAGTACGTAATATGATGATTGTACGTTAACTTAAAGCAGTAACTTAGCGCTTTAATCTTAACACAATTAACAATGAATTTTAAGCTTGGCGATTTTGTTCGTTTTGTAGACGAAAAAAGAGAAGGATATATTACAAGATTAATTGATAGCCAGACTTTAGGTGTTACAGATACTGATGGTTTTGAGATACCTGCTGCAATTAGCAATTTAACCCATGTGCATGGACATAGCACAAATCCAACTGTACAAAGTGAAAATCTTCAAGTGCCCATTTCTGTTGAAGATTTTAATGAAATAGGTATTTTCTTGGCGGTTGTAGAAGATCATAAAGCGAGCTCTGTTGTACACTTTACTTTATTAAATCGTACTTCTTATCAATTGTTACTCAGCTTAACATCAGATAAAAAAGGATTTTATAAAGGTGAATTCGCAAGTGTAATTCAAGCCAAAACCAATTCTCAAATTTATAGCGCCAATCTTGCTGATATTGAAATATGGCCTGAATTCATTTTTCAGATTTTAAGTTTTACCTCAACTAATGTTAAACCCAAAAATCCTTTGAATTTTATTAAAAAATTTAAAGCAAAAGATTTTAGTGGTGCCAAAAAAGAAGTTTCGGGATTAAATAGATATGCTTGGGTTATTCAGTTAGATGAGCCTCTGCCATTAATAGATGCGCAAAAATTGAAAGAAAGTTTTTTTAAAGCACCAAGTTTACAGCCTATAATTGCCAAGCCAGCAAAAGAGATAGATTTACATATAGAAATGTTAAGAGATGATCATCAGTTTTTAGCACAATCAGAAATTATAAATATCCAATTGGCTCATTTTCAACAAGCTTTAGATGCGGCTATTGTTCACCAATTGCCTTCCATAGTTTTTATTCATGGTGTAGGTAATGGCACTTTAAGACATCACATTCATAAAGCGATTAGTAAACATCCGCAGGTGCGTACCTTTATGGATGCACAAAAAGAGAAATTTGGTTTTGGTGCAACGGAGGTTATTTTTAAGGTTTAACTTCCTTTTGCAGACCTTGTCATTTGCTCTAACATATCCCACATTTCTGTTGGGATAGCTTCTAAACCATTCATTTGGCCCGCACCTTGCAACCATTCGCCACCATCAATAGTAATCACTTCTCCATTGATATAGCCAGAAAAATCGCTCATTAAAAAGGCAGCTAAGTTTGCTAGTTCTTGGTTTTCTCCGACACGTTTTAATGGCACACGATTTTTAAAATTAAATTTTTCCGCTAAATCGCCTGGTAATAATCTATCCCAAGCCCCCTTAGTAGGGAAAGGACCAGGGGCAATTGCATTTGTTCTAATGCCATATTTACCCCATTCTACGGCTAAAGATCTTGTCATGGCTAAAACCCCACCTTTAGCGCAAGCAGAGGGCACAACATAAGCCGAGCCAGTAAAGGCATAGGTGGTTACAATATTCAAAACTGTTGCAGGCTGTTTGGCTTTAATCCAATGTTTGCCAAAAGTCAAGGTGCAATTTACTGTTCCTTTTAAAACGATATCTATAATGCTCGAAAAAGCATTGGCAGATAAGCGTTCTGTTGGTGAGATAAAGTTACCAGCAGCATTATTTAATAGTCCATCAACCTGACCAAATTTTGCTAATGTTTTAGCTAAAACTTGTTCTACTTGCTCATAATCTCTAACATCGCATTGCACTGCTAAAACTTCTCCACCTGTTTCTGCTGCCATTTCTGCGGCAGTTTTTTCTAAGACTTCTAGCTTTCTACTTGTGATGACTAAATTGGCCCCTAATTTTAAAAAATAAGTGCCCATAGCTTTACCAAGGCCAGTTCCGCCACCAGTTACAACTATAGTTTTGCCTTTTAAAGCATCGTCTCTTAACATTGGTTGATTATACATTTGCTAGCAGTTAGTTTAAGTAATTAGTATTTAGATTGATTTTCTAGGCTCTCTTTTGCAGGCTATCGATTACGGTTTTTAAAATTGCTCTTGTACTTGGTGCCCACCATTGTTTAAGCATGATGTCTAAATCGGCACTCTGATCAGCACTTGTAGCGTCAATTAATTCTCTACGAATATTTACTTTACTTTGCGACCAAGTGGTTCTTTCAAATGCCATATATTTTCTAACTCTACGCTCTGCTGCGGTTAAAATGCTTTCGGGTTTAACTAACTCATCTACTAGGCCAATGGCTAAAGCTTCTTCAGGATTAAATAATTTCCCTTCTAATAAACTTCTAGTTGCATTAGCTTTGCCTAGCCAAAAAGAATATAAGCTAAATATGCAGTTAGGTACAATAATGCCCACAGGAACTTCATTTAGGCCGATAATATATTTCCCTTCTGCCATTACTCTTGCATCGCAAGCTAAAGCAATTACGCAACCACCTGCTGGGCTATGCCCATTAATTGCGGCTACCATTGGTTTTTTGAATGCTGTAATCTTAGCAGTAAAGTTTAAAAATAAGTGCCAAAAACTTTTAGCTTCCTCTTCATTGTACTCGTAAAGTTCAATCAGATCTAAACCAGCCGAAAAAAAGTGTTCTCTTCCTGTAATCATTACACCCCCAATATTGGAGTCATTTTCGATATTGCTTAACATATCGGTTAATTCTGTAACCATTTCTCTATTTAAAGAGTTAGATTTTCCCCTATTTAAGGTGATAATTGCTAGATGGTCTTTTATGGTAACCTCAATTGTTTTCATATCTGATTATTTTATCACGTAAGTATAAACTTTTCGCCTTAGAATTCCAAAAACGTGACTTTTTATTAGACCGATCTTTGTACTAAAAGGATATTCCTTTCTCTGTTTTGTGGTTTTACTTCCTAAGAATAAATATTTTTGGCAACTTTTTAAGTTGTAATTAAAAAGTTAGTGGCTATTTAAAATTTATTTTTAAACATCATACTTTCAACTGGTTTGGTGGTTTTGTTGTTGTATTTCGCTCCATCTTTTGTATTATACATGTTTTCTATTTTACCATCTACCGCAAAATAAATTAATTGCCCAATAGGCATACCGGCATAAATACGAACAGGTTGTGCACAAGAAATCTCTAGCGTCCACGTGTTACAAAAGCCAACATCACCTTTTCCCGCTGTTGCATGAATATCAATGCCTAGTCTGCCAGTACTACTTTTTCCCTCTAAAAAAGGCACATGCGCATGTGTTTCGGTATACTCTAAGGTTACCCCAAGATATAATGTACCGGGCTGTAAAACAAAACCATCTTTAGGAATTTCGAAGTGTTGGATTTTGTTATGCGCTTTTGCATCTAAAACTCTGTCGATGTAGGTGGCTAAATGTTTGCCCAAATGCACATCATAGGAGTTTGTACCTAAGCATTCTGACTTAAATGGTTCAATAACAATAGTGCCTTTTTCTATTTCCTGAAGGATGTGCTTATCTGAGAGTATCATTTTATGAAGTATTTTGGACTAAATTATGATTAATTTAAGATACTTTTGTATTGATTTTCTAAATAAGGCATGCCGATAGTTTTAAATAAAAAAATTGACGATCAAACCGTACTCGCAGTATGGAAAATTGACGAGACCGAAGAGCAGTTACTTTCTAGTTTGCAATTGAAACAACACGAGCTAGATGTGATTACATCTTTAAGCGCAGGGAAGAGAGCATTACATTGGTTAAGCACACGTGTTTTGCTAAGAAAAATGTTGAATACTGCTGATTATATCGATTGCCAAATGGATGAACACGGTAAGCCGTATTTGGTAAACTCTGATACTCATATCTCTCTAAGCCACTCCTACGATTATGCTTCGGTTATCATTAGTAAAGATAAAAAAGTAGGGGTTGATATCGAATTGATTAAGATGAAGATTAAAAGCATTAAACACAAGTTTTTATCTGATGTAGAATTGGCACAAAAGCAGATTGGCGATAATACCAACGGTTTATATGTATGCTGGTGCGCCAAAGAAGCGATTTACAAATGGTATGGCAAAAAAGGCTTAGAATTTAAACAACATATCCATATTAAATCTTTTAAGCTAAAAGATGAGGGCTCATTGCAAGCAATAGTAGAGTTGCCAGAAGGAACTAGAGAGCTTACGGTAAATTATTTTAAGACCACAGATGGTTACATGTTGGGTTACGTTGTTGCTTAGTTAGCAAGATATGAATAAGGCAGTAAAATTTATAGATTGGGGTTTAACAGATTATCAGGATGCTTGGGATAGGCAAGAAGAGATATTTAATCAAACTGTTGCTTTAAAAGGTAAAAACAGAACCGAAAACACCCAAATCGAAACGCTTAATTACCTTATTTTTAACGAACATCAACATGTTTATACTTTAGGGAAAAGTGGTAAGCCAGAGAACTTATTATTAGATGAGCAGGGTTTAAAAGACAAACACGCTACGTACTATAAAATTAACCGAGGCGGAGATATTACTTATCACGGTCCTGGTCAAATTGTAGGCTACCCCATATTAGATTTAGATAATTTTTTTACTGATATACATTTATATCTTAGAACATTAGAAGAAGCTGTAATTTTAACTTTAGCAGATTATGGTATCGTTGCTGGAAGATATGATGGCTATACTGGCGTTTGGCTAGATGCGGACAATGAAAAAGCCCGAAAAATTTGTGCTCTAGGTGTAAGATGTAGTCGTTGGGTAACTATGCATGGTTTTGCTTTTAATGTAAATGCCGATCTCAATTACTTCAAAAACATTGTCCCTTGTGGTATAGATGATAAGGATGTTACCTCAATGCAAAGAGAATTGGGCAGAGTATTGGATATGGAGGAAGTAAAATTAAAATTGAAAAACCATATTGCTGAATTGTTTAAAATGGAGTTGATTTAAATACCTTTTTTCAGCCTCAAAAATAATCTAGGTTAATTTATGATTAATATGTTTAATAGGCTAGAACACCTTTAAACTTATAGTTAAAGTATAGAAAATAGCATTTAAAAAAGCTTTGATTTTCTACTTTAACTATTATCTTTATGTAAACTAAAACTAAACTTTATGGATTATTCAACAGATTATTCTTCTGCGTGGGCAGCTATTTTTATGGCATTTTTTATTCCTTTTATTATCATTTGGGTATTAATGGTAGTGAGTTTATGGAAAACCTTTGAAAAAGCTGGGAAACCTGGCTGGGCTGCAATTATCCCAATTTATAACACCCTAGTTATGATTGAAATTGTAGGTAAACCAACAATATGGCTATTGTGGTGTTTATTGCCATGTGTAAACTTAATTTTTAGTGTGTGGCTACTTAACCTAATGAGTAAAAGTTATGGACAAAGCGAAGGATTCACTGTAGGGTTGCTTTTTTTACCATTTATCTTTTGGCCAATTTTAGGTTTTGGAAGCGCTAAATATATAGGCCCTTCTGCTGCAGAAGCACAAAATCCTTTTGCGAATAATAATTTTAATAATCCATTTAATCAACCACCAACGGATCAAAGTGGGGGGAACATTTAATTAATTTGAAATTATTAACAGTTTATATTTTATCCGTTTTGTCTTTTATTTTGGGCAAAACGGAAATTTTTTTAGTTCCTTGTCCAATTAAATATTTAACGCATTTAGATTGCCCAGGATGTGGTTTTCAACGCTCAATTTTAGCATTAATAAACGGAGACTTTATCGCTAGTTTTTCAATTTATCCGCCAACTCTTATGTTTTTAATAAGTGGTTTAGCGGGTATAGGTACCACAATATTAAAAGGGAATACTGATGCCAAAATTTTAAAGGGCTTATATCTTGCTACAGGCCTTATTGTAATGGTCAATTATTTGTACAAAATCTTTTCTCATCAACTTCATTAAAATCTAGATTTAGCTGTTATGCGTAAATCTGAGTATGAGATTTAATTTATTTTTACTGACTTTATGCTTATTATTGATCTGCGATAAAAATATGAGCCAATCTATGAATAGCAATACCCCCTTAACTTATTTAGCTTTAGGCGATTCTTATACTATTGGCGAAGCTGTTGAACAAAAATTATCTTTTCCTTATCAATTGGTAAGTGAATTAGCCACCCAAAATGTATTCGTAACCACGCCTAAAATTATTGCTAAAACTGGTTGGACTACAGACGAACTTCAAAGCGCTATTAAAGTAGAAAATGTGACCCAGAAATTTGATATCGTAACTTTATTAATTGGGGTAAATAATCAATATCGGGGTAACTCGCGAATTACTTATCGTAAAGAATTTGCCGCCTTGTTACAAACTGCTATCAGCTACGCCAACGGAAATAAAAAACATGTTTTTGTAGTTTCAATTCCAGATTGGGGAATAACTCCATTTGGAAAATCTAGTGGTAAAGACATAGCAAAAATTAGTGCTGAAATTGATGCATTTAATGCCATTGCAAAGGAAGAAACTTTGGCAATGAACGTGAGTTACACTGATATTACTTTAGGCTCTAGGTACGCTGGAACAGATTTATCATTAGTCGCAACAGACGGATTACATCCCTCTGGGAAAATGTATGCAGAATGGGCAGTAAAAGTTTCGAATGCTGTTGTAGCTGCGTTTAAATAAATTACCATCTAAGACAGCTTAGAATGCTTAAGAAAAATCTAACTAAGGTGTTCTTAGGTTTCTAAGATGGTGAAAAAGTCTAAACCTAACACTCTGGCAAACTTAAAGGAATATTCGTTGCTAAGCCACCGTCAGAAGTTTCTTTGTATTTAGAGTTCATGTCTAATGCAGTTTCCCACATGGTATTTACCACCGCATCTAAACTCACTTTAGCCTTATCAGGATTACTTTGCAGTGCCAATTGACTTGCGGTAATTGCTTTAATTGCACCCATCGTATTGCGTTCGATACATGGAATTTGAACCAAACCCCCAATAGGGTCGCAAGTTAAACCTAAATGGTGCTCCATAGCGATTTCTGCTGCCATTAAAACTTGGCGCTGAGAGCCGCCTAAAACCTCTGTTAAAGCTGCAGCTGCCATAGCCGATGAAACCCCAATTTCTGCTTGACAACCACCCATGGCTGCCGAGATTGTGGCTCCTTTTTTAAATATACTTCCAATCTCAGAAGCGCATGCTATAAATTGAATAATTTTATCTTCATCATAGCCATCACAAAAAGCGATGTAGTATTGTAATACAGCTGGAATTACACCAGCGGCACCATTTGTTGGTGCTGTTACCACTCTGCCAAATGCAGCATTTTCTTCGTTTACGGCTAATGCAAAGCAGCTTACCCAATCTAAAATATAATTGAAACCATTACCGCCATTTTTAATGGCAATTAACCAACTATCGTAATCATTATAAGTTTGTCCGTTAATTAAACGTGTATTTAATTTTGAGGCTCTACGTGCTACATCTAATCCGCCAGGCAAAATGCCACCAGTATGACAGCCACGGTAAATACACTCTTTAATTACTTGAAAGTGTTTCAAAATACCTGTTCTGGTTTCAGCTTCTGGTCGCCAAGCGGCTTCATTTTCCATTACTACATCACTTACTTTTAAGCCGGTAGATAAGCACCAATGCAATAAATCATTTGCTTTTTCTATCGGGAAGGGAAGATCTACTTGTTCTTTTTCACTACCATTTTCTCCTTCTTTTACCACAAAACCACCTCCAATAGAGTAGTATGTTTCTGAAAAAGCTTTTCCAGTATTTAAAAATGCTTGAAAAGTAACGGCATTTGGATGAAAAGGTAAGCTTTCCGTAAAAAGGAAAATCAAATCTTCAGCATAAGAAAAATTGATTGCTTTGTTGCCGTTTAAATTTAGCTTCTGAGTTTCTTTAATTGATGCAACAGTGCTATCTATAGCATTTACATCAAAAGTTACAGGGTCGCCACCTGATAGACCTAATAAAATGGCAATATCTGTTCCGTGCCCTTTTCCTGTTTTAGCCAAAGAACCGTAAAGCAGTATTTTTACTTGCTCAACATCACCTAAACCCCCTTGTTTTTGTAAAGACGTAGTAAATTGTTGCGCAGCTCTCCATGGACCCAAGGTATGTGAACTCGATGGACCAATCCCTATTTTAAAAATATCAAAAACTGAAATCTGTTCGTTTGGCATATTACAAAGCTACGATTGTT
>JAIELS010000018.1 GCA_019752795.1 Sphingobacteriaceae bacterium | reverse complement strand
AATTGGCTTCTTTATTTAAAAGAATATTTCCATCTATTTTTAAGGTATTAGATAAATAAATTTTATAGGCATCACAATAACTTAAATCACCTATATCTTCAATACAGTAGGTTTTCAAAGTGCCGTTAGCACCATTTATGGGGGTTTCCTCGTAATTAATACCAATGCTTACCGTAATTCCATCAATTATCACATTGTGAATTAACACATGAAATATTTGCTTGTTATTTTTCGGAATAACAAAGTAATTTTTTAAATTTTGTTGCTCGTAACTTTTGCTAGCAATAGAAATTAAACCACTTAAAATTGCTCCGAAATAAAGTTTTCTTATTTCTTGTTTTTCGAAATCTTGCTCATAACCTCCCGCTTCAATTAATATGGTAGAAGTTCCTGCTTTTTGAAAGTTATCTCCAAATGCTCTAGGTTCAAATTCATCATCAAATAAACCAATATGTTGAGGAATAATTGGGTTCAAGTCATTAAACATATCAGCAATTATTAACATCGCGTTTTCTCGAGTTTGATTAATGCTTAATTCTTGATCTATAGCTGGGGCTAAAAATGAGAGCGTAGCTGGTTTTAGGCTTCCCGTAACACTCCATAAAGTAGTTTGGTCATGTAAATTAAAACCAAAATCTGGATTAATATTATTCCTACATTCCTTTAATATCTTCGCCTCTGAGCTTTTTTCCTTTAAAAAATCTCTATTGATATCAATTTGTTGTGAATTTCTTCTGGTAAAAACTTCAGCACCATCAGGGTTTACCATAGGTATGATATTTAGCTGGCAGTTTTCATTTATCAGTTTTACTATGTCATCATTTTGCTGTAGAAAGTTAAATAAATCGAACAATGCCATTGTGCCAGTTGCTTCATCGCCATGCATTTGGCTCCATAGCATTACTTTTATTTTTCCATTTCCCCATTTTACAAGGTTAATTTCTTTTCCTTTTACAGATTTACCTAATTCTTTAACTTCGAAAGATGTTGGTAATTTCTTTAAAAGTGCAACAACGTCTTGATGTTTAAAAAAACGATTAGTTAAAGATTTTTCCCTGAAACTACCGTGATTAGATAGGATAGAAGCTATGCTCATTGTTTAATTTTTATTAAAAATATTAAAATAACAAAGCAATCTTTCTTTTAGGAGAGATTGCTTTGTTCTGTTCGCAATTACTATGAAGTATTTATGAACGGATAATTTTAAATTAATTAAGGTTTATCGTCTGTTAATTCGAAGCCCCAAGTTTTTCCTTTTTCAGTAGCAGGTATTCCACCAACCATCCAAACGGGAGCTTTAGCACCTTTTAAATAGTAATCAAAAAATTGTTGTTCTCTAATTTGAATATCTTTTCTATTTTGACGTAATACTAAGTTGTGTGCTTCGTTATTATAATTTAACAACCAAACTGGTTTACCTAAGCGCTTTAAGCCTGTAAACATCTCTATACCTTGGTACCAAGGCACAGCTCCATCCGCATCGTTACTCATTACAACAACTGGCGTATTTACTTTAGGGAAATTAAATAATGGAGAATTTTGAATATATAATTCTGGTCTTTCCCATAAGGTAGCTCCAATTCTACTTTGGGTTTTCTCATATTGGAATTGTCTGTTCATACCACTTTCCCAACGGATACCACCATAAGCAGAAGTCATGTTTACTACTGGTGCGCCAGCCCAAGCTGCCGCATACATATTGGTTACAGTAATTAAGTGGGCAACTTGGTAACCACCCCAACTTTGACCTTGAATACCAATTTTAGTTCCGTCAACCCAAGCATTTTTCTTTAAGCTTTCTACACCGGAATTGATAAACTCTTCAGCAGATTTACCTGGATAACCAGTTTCATAGCTAATATCTGGAGTAAAAACTAAATAGCCATTACTTACAAAAAATGGAATATTTAAACGAGATGGTGTAGGAGCAGGGGCATTATAAGTGTACAAGCCGTCTGATAATTTCTCATAAAAATAAACAATCATTGGATATTTTTTAGCTGGATCAAAGTTCTCTGGTTTATATAAAATACCTTCAGATTTATATCCTTTTGGTGTTGTCCATTTTACCAATTCAGCTGTTCCCCAATTGTAATTTGCTTGTTGAGGATTTGTATTACTTAATTTTGTAGCCGTCTTTAAATCTTTTGAAATATAAACATCTGGTGAGTTTACATAATTGCCTTTATCAAAAATATAGATTTCAGTATTTTTGGCTTTGTTTACTGTAGAATACTTGAATGGACCCATCACTATTAATTCAGGGGCTTTATTATCGTTAATCGCTTTACGATAAAAACCATTCTCTTTGTTGGTATTATTAAAAGCATCTAACAACAACACATCTTTTTTACCAAAAAATCTAAATTCTGGATCAGTTCTTTCTACTCTAAAAGTAAGATTGTTTAATCTTCCAAATCCAGCTGTTAAGTTTTTTGGAGCAGTCTTTCCATCTGGAGAGAACTGCCAAATATCAAAACGATCATATAACAAAACCGCTTTATCATCTTCAGTCCAACCCGCAATTCCATAACTATTTGGTTCATCTGGCACATCATTTTCTTCGTCATAAAATTTAATAGCCATACCAGTATTTAAAGTTGTAATTTTTCCAGTTGCAACTTCATAGGTATTCCACAGCATTTTTTTCTTATCATAATAGATAATATAATTTCCACCTGGAGAGGTAGAGACACTGCCATCTAAACTTTCTAATATTTTTTTACGAGCGCCAGTCTTAACATCAACTAAATAGTAATCTCTTACTGAACCACCAGTCCATTGAGAAGGAATTCTATTACCGTAATCTGTAGATGCCAATACAAATGGAGCGTTTCCTTCATTTATTAGACTTGCATCTGGAAGTTTTGCATCTGTAAGTGGGGTAATTTTAGGGTCTGTGCTATAAATTTCAATTGCTGTTAAAAAAGTTCTTTTAGATTCTCTATCTGCATTTTTTAGTTGCATTGGTTGTAGATAATCATCTTTATATCCCCAGATATCAAGTTTAGCATTTTCAAAATCAATTAACGTTGTATCCTTTAGTTTTTTGATAGGAGCGATGCCAAAGAATAAGGTCTTGCTATCTTTGCTAAAGTTAATTCTTCCTTCGCCACTTACTGCAAATTTTTGAGGCATACCAGGCATATCATTATCCACTAAAATTTGGGCAGTATCTAAATTTAAAGAATTATAGTATACATTAAAATCTTTAATCTCTGCTTTTTCAGGACTAGTCTCACCTAAAAATGCTAATCTTTCGCTTTCTTCATCAAATGTAAATCCTTTGAAATTTCCTTTACCCTTAACTAAAGATTTTAATACTCCAGTTTCTGTATTTAATAAGAAAACACCTTGTTGTACACTTTTATCTTTTTTAGAACCGCTGCTTACGAAGACAAGTTGTTTGCCATCTTTACTAAAAGTGTAATCAGTTACATATTTATATTTACGTTCAATGCCAGTAGTTAAGTTTTTTAATATCAAATCTGTACCTTCTTTTGCGGCATTAGCGCCAGAAGGCTCATCATCTGCAATAAAATCTTCACTATCATTTTTTTGCTCTGTACCTGTAGGTATTGGTTTAGCTTTTTTGCTAGTATCTACTTCTTTTTCTAAATTATAAGCAAGTAAAGCAACTCCATTTTCTGGAATTTTAAATGATTTTACTCTTGGTATTTTAGTGATAGCTAATGTTGATAAATTAGCTATACCTAAAGTATCTTTTGTCATATCATCTGGTTTCTTCTTTTTAATTTTTGCTAGTCTGGTAGCTGCATACCAAGGTTTTATAGAAAAAATAGCAAACTTACTGTCTGGACTAAAAAGGCTTGCTCTACCTAAACCTCCGGCAACTGTTCCTCTAGAAATTTTAATTTTCTGACCAGTTAAACTTTGTTGAAAATATAAATTAGCATCTCCTTCTTGCTGAGCTATGCTGTATGCAGCCCATAATCCATCATTTGAAAGTTGTTTAGTACCAACAGATTCCCAAGTATCATAAACACTGTGGTCTAATGGCTTTTTTTGTGCATAAGCTATACTAGCAAATAATAAAAAAAGTAAGGTTAGTTTTTTTTGCATGGTTTAATATGGTTTTATAGTTTAATCTTATTTTGAGAAGATAAAAATTGCAAATTTTAAGGATAATTACACTATGTGTACGACAAATTTTACAAAAATCAAAAGTTTTATTTGCTAACATAGATGTGATAAATAAAACAGCATAAAAAAAGAGTTCCAAATTTGGAACTCTTTTTTATTAGGTTAAATATTGAATTATTTATTTTTCTTTTCTTGAGCTTTTGCTTGAGCTTGTGTTCTCATATAATCATCCAAGCGTGTTTGAAATTTAGATTTTTTCTTTTCGCTTTGTGGCTTTACTTTGTTTTCTTGTAAAATAGCATGAATTTTATCATCATTAACCATTCTTCTAATCAAATATTGCTGTAAGAAAGTTAACATGTTTGCTAAGAAATAATAATAATTTAAACCAGATGGATAACTATTTAATACACCTAAGAAAATAATTGGCATAATGTATCCAATGTATTTCATTTGACCAGTTGCACCAGAAATTTGATTGTTGAAATAGGTATAAATTAGTGTAGAAATTGTCATCAATACACACATTAAACTCAAGTGATCGCCAATAAATGGAATCGTAAAACCAAATTTAATGAAATCGTCATAGGTAGATAAGTCTTTCATCCACAAGAAACTTTCGCCTCTTAACTCAAATAAGTTAGGGAAGAAGAAGAAGAAAGCCATTACAAATGGTAATTGTAGCAACATTGGTAAACATCCGCCTAATGGATTTACACCGACTTGTTTATATAATTTTAAGTATTCTTGTTGTAGTAAAGTAGCATTGTCTTCCCCAACTTTAGCCTTAATCTCATCCATTTCTGGCTTTAAAATTCTCATTTTAGCCATAGAAATATATGATTTATACGTTAATGGAGACATCGCGATTTTTAACAAAATAGTTAATACTAGGATGATTACTCCATAACCCCAACCAAAACCTTCTAAGAATTGAAATACTGGTAATACAATCCATCTGTTGATGTATTTTAATGGCCAGTAGCCCATATCAACCTGTTTCTCTATACTTTGTCCTTGTGCTTTTAAATCGTCAAATTTATTATCTCCAAAATAAAATTTTAAAGCATAGTTTTGCGCAGCTAACTGATTAAAAGGTAATTGCATATTTGCGCCATACTCTTTTATTTTACCAGGTTCTGTACTTATTTTAACTTCTAAATCTCCTTTATCAAAAGGTATTTGAGGAATTAAAACAGCAGAAAAGAATTGTTGTTTAAATGAAATCCATTCAATTTTACCTTCAGTTAACTCTACCTTTTCATCTTTTCCAATACTTAAATGATCAGGGTTTTTCTCTATGTATTTATAATAAGGAGCAGAGTGTTCTTGTTCTTTTTTAATAGATTTTTCTTGCTCTAACAAAGTAGTCTCCCAATTTAAAGAGATGCTATTGCCTTGGATAACTTGATTTAATCCATTTAAATTAATACTTAAATCAACATTGTTGCTTTTTGGTTTAAGCGTGTAAATAAATTCTATATACTTGTCTGCGTTGTAATTAGCTTTCATGCTGATGTTTTCAGCAGTTTGGCTTGCGGTAAAATATAAGGTATTGGTATTGATTACTTTACCATCAACATTAATATTTAAGCCGAATTTATTTTCATTGCCATCAAATAAAACAACAGGCTTCTTGTTATATGTTTTTGCACCTTTAACTTCTACGGATTGTATTTTACCTCCTAAATTATTAAAAGTTAATTTTAGGTTATCATTCTCTAAAACTGAAGTTTGTTTTGTGCCAGTTAAATTTGCTCCGAAAGCACCCTTTAAGGCAACAGAATCTGGTTTAGTTTCGATAATTGGTGCTGGTACAGCTGTTTTTTCTGGAGTAACACCAGCTTTCTTAAGTGAGTCTGCTGTAATCTTTTCTCTTTCCTTTTTGATATCAGCTTCGCTAGGCTTCATAAAAAAGACAGCTCCCCCTAAAATAACCATGATCAGGAACAGACCTGTGAATGTATTTCTATCCATTATATTGTTTTAAACTGTATTATATTGTTTTCTTTTTTAACTGCTCCATTGCAGCGGCGACAAATTTAACAAAAAGTGGGTGAGGTTTAGCAACTGTTGACTTTAATTCTGGATGAAATTGTCCACCAATGAAAAAAGGATGGTTTTTTAACTCAATAATTTCAACTAATTTACTATCTGGATTAATACCAGAAGCAATCATACCCGCATTTTCATATTGAGCTAAATAATTATTATTAAACTCATAACGATGTCTATGTCTTTCAGAAATATGTTGCTTTCCGTATGCTGAAAAGGCTTTAGTGCCTTTTTTAATGTCGCAAGGGTATGCACCTAAACGCATTGTTCCACCTTTATTGGTAATGGTTTTTTGTTCTTCCATCATGTTAATAACCTGATGTTCTGCCTTGTCATCTATTTCTGTAGTATTAGCATCTTTTAAGCCTAAAACATTGCGACCAAACTCAATTACGGCACATTGCATACCTAAACAAATACCAAAGAAAGGAATATTATTTTCTCTAACGTATTTAATGGCATCAATTTTACCTTCAATACCACGACTTCCAAAACCTGGAGCAACCAAAATACCTTGTAAATGGCTTAATTTTTCTTTTACATTTTCTGGGTAAATGCTTTCTGATGGAATAAACTCTAATCTAACTTTACATTCGTTTGCTGCACCTGCATGAATAAAAGCTTCAATAATCGATTTATAAGCATCAGGTAATTCTACATATTTACCAACTAAACCAATTTTAACTTCTGAAGTTGGATTTTTTAAGTTACCTAAAAATTCTTTCCAGCTTTCCATGTCTGGTTCGTGTTTTGAAGGTAGTTTTAACTTACTCAAAACTATTTTATCTAATTGTTCCTTCATCATTAATAAAGGCACACTATAAATAGAAGATGCATCAATAGATTCGATTACTGCATTTACGTTTACGTTACAGAAAAGTGCAATTTTTTTACGAATATCAGCGCTAATATGATGTTCTGTACGGCAAACTAAAATATCTGGTTGAATGCCATATTCTAATAATGCTTTAACAGAATGTTGTGTTGGTTTTGTTTTTAATTCTCCAGCAGCAGCTAAATAAGGAATTAATGTTAAATGAATAACTATAGCATTATTAGCGCCTTCTTCCCATTTAAATTGACGAACTGCCTCAATAAATGGTAACGATTCGATATCTCCAACTGTACCGCCAAGTTCTGTAATTACGATATCATAATTGCCAGTTTCACCAAGTTTACGCATGTTTAGCTTAATCTCGTCGGTAATGTGTGGCACAACTTGAACCGTTTTACCTAAATATACTCCTTGGCGCTCATTATTAATTACATTTTGATAAATACGACCAGTTGTAATGTTATTTGCTTGAGAAGTAGGCGTGTTTAAAAAACGCTCGTAGTGACCTAAATCTAAATCTGTTTCTGCACCGTCTTCTGTAACATAACATTCTCCATGCTCATAAGGATTTAATGTTCCTGGGTCGATATTAATATAAGGATCAAATTTTTGGATGGTTACTCTGTAACCTCTTGCTTGTAGAAGTTTAGCTAATGAAGCGGAAATGATGCCCTTACCTAATGAGGAAGTAACACCGCCCGTAACAAAAATATACTTAGTCATGTTTGTGAATTTGTGAAATTAATTAGGTTTTAAAGCCTTTTTAATTGTTTTTGTACGGGATACAAAGCTACACAAAAATCTGATTTGAATGGTTTAAATGTTAAATAATTTTTGATTACTTATAACCCTGATAAAGATAAGATTAGGCTTTTAGCGGCTGATTTATGTTAAATATCTTAGTGATTAAGCTCAAATACTAAGTTTAACTTAACAACATTGATAATAAATTTTTACTTTTTTTTCTTTAGTAGACCATGCGATGTAAATGCTTTTATCTTTTCCTAAACTGTAATAAAAACCATTTAGGCGGGTTTCTTTAAGCTCATCGTAAAATGCTTTGTCTGGCGTATTACTGTCTGGTTCTTGATCTGTAGTAACAGCAGGTTCTAAAAAGTGTTCTTCATCAAAAAAAACAGTAAGTTGTTCATTTAAAAATCTGATTTTGTCACTCTCTTTTTTTAAATCTTCGCTGGCTAAGTAACTCTTTAATAATTGGGTGGCTTTTACTTCTTCTTTAAAAATTTGTACGCCATCAAAGTTAATGATGGTGAAAACTAAACTCATATCATCAGATTTGCTTCCAATTAAATTAATTTTAAAGGTATCTGTTTGAATAGAATCCGAAAACGCATACAGTTTTGTCTTTTCTGTTATAGCTTCAACTTTGTTGTTAGATTGACAAGCAGTAAAAATTGAAATTAGACTTAAGAGTAGAAAGTGAGCATATTTCATAGCAATTACGATTAGTATACTAAGATAAAAAATTATCCTAAATAACGATTTTTTTTAAATCCTCTGGTGTATCAATAGCAATTGTTTCGATATCGGTAACTTTTGTTTGAATTTCATATCCGTTTTCAATCCATCTCAATTGCTCTAAACTTTCTGCTAATTCTAAAGAAGATGGGGTTAATTTAGTAAGCGCTAACAGCGTTTTAGTTTGATAACCGTATATTCCAATATGTTTGTAGAATTGATGAGATTTTAACCAATCTGTATGGTTTTCTGCTCCTCTGATAAAAGGAATAGGGTGGCGACTAAAGTAAACAGCTTGTTGATTTGAATTGATGACAACTTTAGGAATATTAACATTAAAGAGCTCATGTTCAGTATGAATTACTTTAATTAAAGTAGCTAGCTTTACATTTGGATCTATAAAGCAATCAGCAATTAATGAAACTTGTTTTGGATCTATAAAAGGCTCATCTCCTTGTATATTGATCACTACATCGTAATCAGGTAAATGCTTTACAACTTCTGCACATCGATCTGTACCACTTTGGTGATGAGCGCTTGTCATTACAAACTCGCCTCCAAATCTTGTTACTTCAGCTGCAATTCTATCATCATCAGTAGCAACAACAACTTTAGCTAAATTGCATTTTAAAGCTTGTTCATATACACGCTGTATCATGGTTTTTCCACCAATATCTACTAATGGCTTACCAGGAAAGCGTGTTGATGCATAACGTGCTGGAATAATACCAATAATTTTCATTAGCTATAAATTGATGGAAAAGCTGCAATTAATAGTATTAAAATTAAAACAATAAATGTAATTGGGTGTGCAAAATTAAAAGTCCAACCCATCATAGGATTACGTTTTGCAACCAAAAATCTATAATCTCTTTTGTTAAAATAAATTACACCCCAAATCCAATTTTCTGGATTTTCATGCTCAAAATCCTTATTGATATTTTGGCCAGATAGATATTGCTTTATTTTATTTAAAAAACTCATTTAAATAGGATATTTAAAATAAGCCGTTAATCTCTGCTTCAATAGATTGGATTACAATTCCCAAATCTTCAGGATTATTGGTGAAATCAAGTTTATCTTTATCTAAAACTAAAAGCTTTCCTAAATCGTAACCTTTAATCCAAGCTTCGTATTTTTCATTCAATTTAGACAAATAATCTATACGAATACTTGCTTCATATTCACGACCACGTCTTTGAATATTGTTTACTAGTGTTGGTACAGATGCTCTTAAATAAACCAACAAATCTGGTGGTTTGATAAATGAAGTGATGTTGCTAAAAATTGCCTGATAATTTTCATGATCTCTAGAAGTCATTAAACCCATATCATGTAGGTTATCTGCAAAAATGTGTGCATCCTCGTAGATTGTTCTATCCTGTATTACATTTCTTTTATTGCTTTCAATCTCTACAATTTGCTGAAAACGACTATTTAAAAAGTAAATCTGAAGATTAAAACTCCAACGTTTCATGTCGCTGTAAAAATCTTCTAAATATGGGTTATTGTCAACAGCCTCATATAAAGCTTCCCATCCGTAATTTTTTGCTAGTAATTCTGTTAAGGTAGTTTTACCAGCGCCTATATTTCCAACTATTGCTATATGCATATTTTAGTATTGAGATTTGCGATTTGTGTATTGCGATTTGTACCATTTCTCAGTACCTCATTCACATTACACAATACTACTAAATTAAAAACTTTTAAACCCAATTAATTCTCTTACTTCTCTAATGGTTTTTTGTGCGCTTTCTCTTGCTTTTAAAGCACCATGTTTAGCTACTTGACGAAGAAAAGAAGTATCTGCGGCAATTTCGTTGATGCGATCTCTAATTGGAGCAGTATTTATAATCATATCTTCAGCCAATTGTTTTTTAAAATCACCATAACGAATAGACATTTTGTTGTATTGTTCATCAAAATGAGCTAACGTATCTTCAGAAGAAACTATTTTCATTAAATCGAATAAGTTTTGAATAGCTTCTGGCTTTTCTTGAAATTCTGAAGTAGGACCGCCATCGGTTACAGCTCTACTAACTTTTTTACGTATAATTTCTGGACTATCAGAAAGGTTAATTACATTTCCTTCACCTTCAGATTTACCCATTTTGCCTTTACCATCTAATCCTGGTACTTTAACCAAGTTTTTAGAGTAACTAAAAGCGTAAGGCTCTGGGAAATATTCTTGGTTATATAATCTATTGAAACGATTTCCAAAAGTACGAGCCATTTCTAAATGCTGTTCTTGATCTTTTCCAACAGGCACTTTTGTTGCTTTATGAATTAAAATATCTGCAGCCATTAATACCGGATAAGTTAATAAACCAGCATTTACGTTATCAGGATTACTACGAACCTTATCTTTAAATGAAGCACTTCTTTCTAGCTCGCCCATGTATGCATTCATATTTAGATATAGATATAATTCGGCAATTTCTGGAACATCAGACTGAATATAAATAGTTGTTTCTTCTGGATCTATACCACAAGCTAAATATTCTACCAAAACATGTTTTACGTTTCCGTGTAAATCTGCTGGTGTTGGATGCGTAGTTAGTGAATGCAAATCAGCAATAAAAAAATAGCAATTATACTCATGTTGCATTTGTACGAAGTTTTTAACCGCACCATAGTAGTTTCCTATATGTAATTTTCCTGTAGAACGTATCCCACTTACAACTGTTTCTTTACTCATGGCCCGAAATTAAGAAAAAACCTATAAATGAAATTCAAATATTTAATTTTATTATTTAAAAGGAGAAATTGCTCTTCATTTTATGGTCTAAATAATTAATTATCATTTAATCACTTTTATCATTGTTTTTGCGCTTAACTCATAAAATAGTATTTTTACACTAATGATTAAACTACTTAGAAAAATACACTTCTTTTATTTTACCTTTTGGATTGTATTTCTCTTCTTTCTTTTTTGGCCATTATATTATTGGGGAACTCGTAAACCGTCAAGATATTTGATTTTAAATAGGATGAGGGCTATACACGCTTTCCTATCTACTTCATTAGCGGGTGTATTTTTTAATTTTAAATTTGAGAAACCGCTCCAAAACCAAACCTATGTTTTTTGTGCTAACCATACTTCTAATTTAGATATTGTTTTGTTTTGTCTGTTAGCCAAAGGCCGATTTCATTTTATGGGAAAAGAAGAGTTAATGAAAAACCCAGTTTTAGGTCTTTTTTTTAAGACCATTGATGTAGCGGTATCTAGAGAAAGTAAGATTTCTGCATTTAGAGCGTTTAAAAAAGCGGGTGAAAACTTGGATAAAGGAATGAGTTTAATCATTTTTCCAGAAGGAAAAATTGACGACGAATATCCTCCGATATTAAATGAATTTAAAAATGGACCATTTAGGTTAGCTATTGAACATAAAATTCCAATTGTACCAGTAAGTATTCAAAATATTTGGGAAATAATGTGGGATAGTGGTTTTAAATATGGCACCAGACCTGGAATTGGTAATATATATGTCCATGAACCAATTTCAACTGCTATATTAGCGCCAGAAAATGCAGATGAGTTAAAAGAAATTGTTTATCAAAAGATTAATAGTAAGCTATAAAGATGATAATTGACGAAAAAACTATTCATAAAGTTGCTGATTTAGCAAGAATTGAAATAAAAGAAGAAGAAGTAGAGACGCTAAGTTTAGAGATGAATAAAATTCTCACGTTTATGGAAAAACTAAACGAACTTGACACAAGTAATGTAAAACCTCTTGTTTATATGAATGAAGAAGTAAATGTTTGGAGAGAGGATGTGGCAAAACAAGAAATAACTGTAGCAGAAGGTCTGAAAAATTCTGCAGTTCATAATGAAAATTTCTTTTTTGTCCCAAAAATTATAGAATCTAAAAAAGATAACAGTTAATTAAATTTATTCTGATTTTAAATAAAGATCATCTGTAACATTTAGTAGGTAAGGATGGTCTAAAAAAGAAAAAACAATGGAGAAAGCACTCATTACCATTAGTGATATAGGTCGTAAATATGTTATCGGTTCAGAAGTTATTCACGCTTTAAAATCTGTAACATTAAGCATTAATAAAGGTGAATTTGTAGCCTTAATGGGACCTTCTGGTTCTGGGAAATCTACATTGATGAATATTTTAGGTTGTTTAGATACACCAACCAAAGGTGATTATATCTTAAATGGTACTAATGTAAGTCAGATGACAGATAATGAGTTAGCTGAAGTACGTAACACTGAAATCGGTTTCGTGTTTCAAACATTTAATTTGTTACCTAGATCTACTTCTTTAGATAATGTTGCATTGCCATTAATTTACGCGGGTGCTGGTAAAAAAGAACGTGATGAACGTGCAACACAAGCCCTAGAAAATGTTGGATTAGGTAATCGTGTTACGCACAAACCAAATGAGCTTTCTGGTGGTCAGCGCCAACGTGTAGCAGTTGCTAGGGCATTAATTAACAATCCTTCAATTATATTAGCAGATGAGCCTACAGGTAACTTAGATACTAAAACGTCTATAGAAATTATGGGTTTGCTAGAAGAAATACATAGCAAAGGAAATACGATTATTTTAGTTACCCACGAAGAAGATATCGCACAACATGCACATAGAATTGTTCGTATGCGTGATGGTTTAATAGAAAAAGATTATATCAACCCAGATATTAAAACGGTGTCGCCACGTTTAACTCATTTAGAGAAAAAAGGTGATGATTTTGAAAGTATAGTTTAATTAGATACGAGATGTGAGACATTAAATATGAGATCAACTCATCTCAAATCTCAAATCTTAATACTCAAATCTTAATATGAAGATTTATACTAAAACGGGAGATAAAGGACAAACTTCGTTAATAGGAGGTACTCGTGTTCCAAAATATCATATTCGTATAGAAAGTTACGGAACGGTAGATGAACTGAATTCTTATATCGGATTAATCATGTGTCAAGCTATTGATCCACATCATCAACAAATTTTAAAAGAGATTCAAGATAGGTTATTCACAATCGGTTCCTCGTTAGCATCAGATCCAGAAAGATCAAAAATGCAAATCCCTGATTTATTAGAAACTGATATCTTACTTTTAGAAACTGAAATGGATGCGATGAATGAAGTTTTACCAGGGTTAAAACATTTTATTTTACCGGGTGGAAATACTATTGTATCTTACTGTCATTTAGCACGTTGTGTGTGTAGAAGAGCAGAGCGGTTAACAGTTCATTTAGCTGAAGAAAGTTTTGTTGACAACAAAATTACAATTTACTTGAACAGATTAAGCGATTATTTGTTTGTTTTGGCTCGAAAACTAAATGCCGACGCTAAAACAGAAGAAAATATCTGGATACCCCGTTTGTAAATAGTGGAAAAAAATATTTGTTTTGCTCATTTTTTTTAACATACTTTTGCGCAAACATAAAATGGAATAATTTAATTTAAAAATATGTATTGGACATTAGAACTGGCATCGCACTTGGAAGACGCTCCATGGCCTGCAACAAAAGACGAATTGATTGATTACGGTATTCGTTCTGGTGCACCTGTAGAGGTGATAGAAAATTTACAAGCTTTAGAAGATGATGGTGAGCCTTATGAAACGATTGAAGAAATCTGGCCAGATTATCCTACTAAAGACGACTTCTTCTTTAATGAAGATGAATATTAGTATTCAAAATTGATTAAAAGCTCTCAACAAAATTGGGAGCTTTTTTTATTTCTCAGAACAATTTGATGAGGCTTGTTGTTAATGTTTTGAAAATTGAACTTAATCACTAACTAAAAAACAAAAATATCATGGGAAATCTACTTTATGTAATCGCAGTAATCTTAGTCATCATTTGGGCAATTAGCTTCTTAGGAGGTTTTTATACTGGCGGAATTATACACGTTCTACTAGTAATTGCAATAGTTGCTATACTTTTAAAAGTAATTAGAGGCGCAGCTTAGATCTAATAAATTTAATTCATCATTTCGAATGAACGTAGTTAATAGAAACCTGCTAACATAGATTTCTAAATTGTTTGAAATGATGAATTTTTACTTTATCAAAAGATTTGCTAATTCTAAATCTTCAGGATAAGTAATTTTGATATTATTTCTTTCTCCTTCAATTAAGTTAATCTTAAAGCCACCTTCTTCTACAACAGATGCATCATCAGTAAACTTTAATTGATATTGTTGCTGGTATGACACTCTTAATTGTTCTATTTTAAACGTTTGAGGTGTTTGTATCAGTACTAACTCTTCTCTATTTATAATTTGACTTTCAGTTTCAGAAATAACTTTTCTTATTGAATCACTAGGCTTGATAGCCGCAATTGCATTTCCATTATTTGTTGCTTCTTCAAATAATTTAGAAATTAAGTTTGTACTCACAAGTGGTCTTACAGCATCATGAATGGCAACAATTCCATCGTTTTTTATCGACATTAAGCCATTTCTTACAGAGTGAAAACGCTGCTCGCCTCCATTAATTAATACATGCGGAATATTGAAATTATATTTAAGGCAAAGTTCTTTCCAGTACTGGTGTAAATCTGGATGTAAAACAATAATAATTTCTGGGTGGAATATACTTGTTGCAAAAACCGAAATGGTATGCATTAGTATAGGCTTGTTTTTGAGCAATAGAAACTGTTTCGGTACACTGTTCTGCATACGTTTCCCAGAACCTCCACCAACAATTATTGCATAGTATTTCATTTTTAGTATTAAGATGTTAGTATTAAGTATTTAGACAAATTTATCTAAATACTTAATACTAACTACTAAAATCTATATAATTAACATCGCATCTCCATAACTGTAGAAACGATATTTTTCTTTTATTGCTACTTGATATGCATTCATTACATTTTCATAACCTCCAAATGCACTTACCATCATTAATAAAGTAGATTCTGGTGTGTGGAAATTAGTAATCATAGAGTTTGCTATGCTGAATTCGTATGGAGGGAAAATAAATTTACTTGTCCAATCGTTAGCTGGTTTTAATTTACGACCAGAAGAAACTGCAGATTCTATAGCACGCATAGAAGTTGTACCAACTGCACAAATCTTTCTTTTTTCGTCTAAAGCTTTATTAACCATGTCAACAGAAGGCTGTTCAATAATAAATTGTTCAGAATCCATTTTATGCTTAGTTAAATCTTCAACTTCAACAGCTCTAAATGTACCTAAACCAACATGTAAAGTTACTTCAGCAAAATCTACACCTTTTAATTCTAGGCGTTTCATTAATTCTCTACTAAAGTGTAAGCCAGCAGTAGGAGCTGCAACAGCACCTTCGTGTTTAGCAAAAATAGTTTGGTAACGTTCTTTATCTTGTGCAGTAGCTTTACGGTTAATATACTTAGGAAGTGGAGTTTCTCCAAGAATTTCAACATTTTTTCTAAACTCTTCGTCTGTGCCATCAAATAAGAAACGAATAGTACGTCCACGAGAGGTTGTATTGTCAACAACTTCTGCTACTAATAAATCATCATCACCGAAATATAATTTATTTCCTACACGAATTTTACGAGCTGGATCTACTAAAACATCCCATAAACGTAATTCTTTGTTCAATTCTCGAAGCAAGAAAACTTCGATAGTTGCACCAGTTTTTTCTTTATTACCATATAAACGAGCGGGAAATACTTTGGTATTGTTAAGGATCATTACGTCCTTATCATCAAAATATTCTAAAACGTCTTTAAATATTTTATGTTCAATCTTACCGCTATCTTTATGTAAAACCATTAAACGGGCTTCGTCTCTATGTTCTGCAGGAGTTTTCGCTAAAAGCGATTCAGGTAAATTAAACTTAAATTGAGATAACTTCATGTTTTTTGATGTACTAAATTAGGGCGCAAATTTACGAATTATTATTGTTTTTTTCGCAATTATTAATTACTGTATAGTTTGCTATGTTATTTTAAGTGTATTTTTTGCATTATAATTGAATTATGTGTAACCTTTTTAAGTATTTTTGGTCTAAACGATATGATAATGATTTTTAGACTTATAGGCGAGAGTTTCAGGTTTGCTTGGGATGCACTTCGTCAGAACAAACTCAGAACAATGCTTTCTTTATTGGGCATTTCAATAGGTATTTTTATCATTATAGCTGTATTTACTGGAGTAGATACCATGCGTAATAAACTTCAAAGTAGTGTAGATAAATTAGGTTCAAAAACCATTTTTATACAAAAATGGCCATGGATTTTTGATGGAAACTTCCCATGGTGGAAATACGTAAACCGTCCTGAGCCTTCGTTAAGAGATTATCTTGCATTGAGAGATCGAATGGAAATGGCTGATGGTGTTTGTTTTGAAGCTTCTGCAAGTAATAGAACAATTAAATATAGAAGTAATTCGGTCGAAGGAGTTACGCTAAATACAGGTTCTCAAGAATATGATAGAACATGGACTTTAGAGTTTCAAGATGGTAGATATTTTACAGAAAATGAAGGTAAATCAGGTTCCCCAGTATGTATATTAGGCGCTGAAGTGGCTGATGGTTTGTTTAATGGAGAAGAGCCAATTGGCAAGCAAATTAAAATAATGGGCCGAAGAATTACCGTTGTTGGTGTGTTCAAAAAAGAAGGTGAAGACATGATGGGGATGTCTCAAGACAAAAACGTATTAATTCCGTTAAACTTAGCTAAAGGTATATTCGATGTTGAGAGTCAAAGATACAACCCACAAGTTACTGTTAGAGGTAAAGAAAATGTAAGTTTTGAAGAGGTTGAGAGTGAATTAAAAGGCTTAATGCGTTCTATACGTAGATTACAGCCTGGAGAAGAAGATAATTTCTCTTTAAATAAAACATCAATGATTTCTAATCAATTAGATGTAATGTTTAGTGTAGTAAAAGTTGCTGGATGGATTATTGGAGGTTTTTCAATTTTGGTTGGTGGCTTTGGTATTGCTAATATTATGTTTGTTTCCGTTAAAGAAAGAACCAATATTATTGGTATACAAAAATCTTTAGGAGCAAAAAATTATTTCATTTTACTGCAATTTATTTTCGAATCTGTTGCACTTTGTATTTTGGGAGGCTTATTAGGACTCGGATTGGTTTATATACTTACTTTAGTGGCTACATATGGCTTTGATGTCGAGATTATCTTATATATGAGCAATATTGTTTTAGGAATAGGTGTTTCGGTTGTTATTGGTTTAATTTCTGGATTTTGGCCTGCTTATTCAGCATCTAGACTAGATCCAGTAGAAGCGATAAGATCTTAACAGTATAAACCCTCACAAGGGGACTTTGCGAGTAATGAAAATACAATTGTATAAAAAAAGACCTCCGAAATTTTTTCGGAGGTCTTTTTAATATGCTCTTTTTTGTAACTTATTAATAATTTCTTTAGAAAGGAAGTCTCTCTTAGGGGATTTATGGGTTTAACTTAATTGAGCTAAAACCTCTTTAATTCTTTTCAACGCTTCAATTAAACTTTCATCTGATGCAGCGTACGAGATACGAATGTAATTATTGTTGCCAAATGAATCTCCACCAACAGTTGCAACATGACCAACATTCAATAGATATAAGGCTAAATCTGCAGAGTCTTTAATCACATTTCCGTTAGTATCTTTTTTGCCAAAAAATGAGCTAATCTCTGGGAAAAAATAAAAAGCACCATCAGGTAAGTTGGTTTTTACACCTGGTATGTCATTTAATAAATTATACACTAACTCTCTACGTCTAGCAAATGCTTTTTTCATTTCAAGCACAGATTCCAATCCTTGTTCATAAGCGGCAATACCGGCACGCTGAGAGATAGAAGAAGTACCAGATGTAGTCTGTCCCTGCATTTTTTCGTTAGCGGCGGCCAATTCTTTGCTAGCAGCGATGTAACCTAATCTCCAGCCAGTCATTGCAAAGGCTTTAGAAAAGCCGTTAATAATAATTACACGCTCTTTAATACTTTTAAATTCAGCTATAGAGACATGTTTGCCAACAAAATTAATGTGTTCATAAATCTCATCAGATAAAATGAAAACCTGAGGATGTCTTTCAAATACCTCAACTAAACCAGCTAATTCTTCTCTACTGTAAACTGACCCAGTAGGGTTGCATGGAGAAGAGAACATGAAAAGCTTCGTTTTTGGTGTAATTGCTGCTTCTAATTGTGCGGGAGTGATTTTAAAATCACTTTCTATAGTTGTATCAATAAATACCGCTTTACCTTCTGCTAACACAACCATTTCTGAGTAAGAAACCCAATATGGGGTAGGTATAATTACTTCTTCACCCGGATTAACCAAAGTTAATATTGCATTAGATAAAGACTGCTTTGCACCCGTAGAAACTACAATTTGAGAGATATCATAATCTAAATTATTTTCTCTTTTTAACTTGTTAACAATTGCTTGGCGTAGTTCAGGATAACCAGCTACAGGTGAATAATGTGTCCAGTTTTCGTCTAAAGCTTTTTTTGCAGCTTCCTTAACATGGTCTGGTGTATTAAAATCTGGTTCTCCAATACTTAAACTAATTACATTAATTCCTTTGGCAGCTAATTCTCTGCCAAGCTTGGTCATCATTAGTGTTGCTGATTCGGATAAACTGTTGATTCTGTTTGATAAAAATGTCATAAGCTGTAGTCAAATGACAAATATAAAAACCTATATCGATTACACGTTAAAAAAAAGGATAATTTTATCAATATTTCGAGCTTATAATGTACTTTTGACACTTAAATTTATTCATTTGCATATTAAAAAGAAAGCAATTCTTGTATCACTCTGTATAAGTATCATTTTGATGCTTGCTAAGTTCGTGGCTTATTTTCTAACAAACTCAAATGCCATTCTTACTGATGCGACAGAAAGTATTGTAAATGTTATCGCTAGCTCATTTGCATTTTACAGTATATATCTAAGCACTTTACCAAAAGATGAAAATCATCCTTATGGGCACGGAAAAGTTGAATTTTTTTCTGCTTTTGTTGAAGGAGTTTTAATTGGAGTAGCTGGTATTGTTATCATTTTTAAATCTGCATACGATTTAATTTACCCAAATGATATTAAACAACTGTTTGATGGTGCTATCATTATCGGTTTAACAGGTTTAGTAAATTTATGGGTTGGTTTTTATCTCATTAAAGTAGGTAAAACAAACAAGTCTATCACTTTAGAAGCAGATGGAAAACATTTGTTAACAGATGCAGTTTCTAGTGCAGGTTTAGTTGTAGGTATCATTATTATTCAATTTACGCAAGTTCTTTGGTTAGATGGGTTAATTTCAATTGCATTAGGCTTATATATCATTTTCAATGGCTACAAATTAATTAGAAAGTCTGTTGGTGGTTTAATGGATGAGAGTAATATCGAGTTGGTTAAAGATATTGTTGCTATTTTGCAAGCTAACAGAGCAGATAGTTGGATTGATATACATAATCTAAGAGCACAACAGTATGGGGCTGATTTGCATGTGGATTGCCATGTGACCTTGCCTTATTATTTTGATTTAAATGAAGTTCATGAAGAAATATCTAATATTGACAGATTAATTAATGAATCAGCAATTCATCAAACAGAGTTTTTTATTCATGCTGATCCTTGTTTGCCAGCTTGTTGTAATTATTGTAAGATGCCAAATTGCAATGTTAGAAAGGAAGAATTTAAAGCAGAAATTGGTTGGGACATGGAAAATGTAACTAAAAATCAAAAGCATTTTGGTAGATGAGTTACTTTAACGTAAGAGTTTATGGTTTATTAATTAATGCACAAAACGAAGTGCTGTTAAGTGATGAATCTGAATATAATAGGCGTTTTACTAAATTCCCTGGTGGCGGATTAGAATTTGGAGAAGGGTTAATAGACGGGTTAAAACGTGAATTTATGGAAGAATGTAATGCCGAAATTGATATAATTAGCCATTTCTATACAACAGATTTTTACGAAAAATCTTCTTTTAATGATAGTCAGATTTTAAGTGTTTATTACTTAGTTAAGGAAATTAAACCTCTAGAAATAAATTTTAAAACTGAATTATTCGATTTTGATGAAAATATAAAACAATCATTTAGGTGGGTAAATATTAACAATTTAACTGAACATGATGTAACTTTTAAAACTGATCAAACAGTGGTTAATTTACTAAAAAAACAAGGATTGTAAAATATGAGAGATAAAATTATGTATTACACGATGCCTATTTTTAAGGTATTTCTCTTTTTAAGTTTTGTAATCGTTTGTTTCTTTCCTACGCTCATTGTTCTAAGTTTTGACTTTATTTCATTTGACGAAAAATCGTTAATAACTCAAGTCTTTTATGAACTTGGAATTGCTTTAGCCGTTTTGGGTGCATTATTAATGATTTTTAGAGTACTTACTAATTATGATTTTGAGTCTGTTTTTATCAAACAAAAATTTCTTTCAGGTTTTTTAAAAGGTAGTCTAATTGGCTTAATACTTCTTTTATGTTGTACTGGGCTAGCTTATTTAAATGGAAATGTATCTTTTACTTTAGGCGAGATTAGTATTCCATTGTTTTTAGGTTACTTGGTTTATTACATGATTGTTGCATGTTTTGAAGAACTGTTATTTAGGAGTTTTCCTCTAAGGGTTTTTTCAGAACGTTACCCAGCCGCAATAGCCATTATTATAAGTAGTTTATTATTTGGTTTAGCACATTTAGGTAATGAAAGTTTTAACTGGTTAGCGATGACTAACATCACCTTAGCCGGTATTTTATTTGCCGTTTTTATTTTACAAAAAGGTAACCTCAGCTGGGCTATTGGCTTACATTTTGGATGGAACTTTACGCAAGGAACCTTACTTGGTTATCAAGTTAGTGGTAACGATTCTCCTGGTATACTTTTAGCGAAACCTTTGGGAGAAAGCTATCTTTCTGGAGGAGATTTTGGAATTGAAAGCTCTATATTTTGTACAATCATCATGTTAATTGTTATTGCTTTTATGTTATTTAAGTATAAAATTGAGCCTATCTACGAAAACGAAATTAGTGATGAATCAGCAGAAACTACTACAGAATGAGTTTAATAGAAAGAGATAAAAAAGTTATTTGGCATCCATATACACAAATGAAAAATGCATTGCCAATTGTCCCGATAATTAGGGGCGAAGGAGTGTATGTTTTTGATGAGAATGGAAATAAATATATCGATGCTGTCTCGTCTTGGTGGGTAAATATTCACGGTCACGCTCATCCCTACATTGCCGAAAAAGTTGCTAAGCAATTAAACGAATTAGAACACGTAATTTTTGCAGGCTTTACACATGAGCCTGCTGTGCAATTAGCAGAACGATTATTGGATATTTTACCAGGCCGACAAGATAAAATATTTTATAGTGATAATGGATCAACAGCTGTTGAAGTTGCATTAAAAATGTGCTTACAATATTTTAATAATGCTGGTCATCAAAATAAAAAGAAAGTTTTAGCCTTTAAAGATGCCTACCATGGCGATACCTTTGGGGCAATGTCTGTAAGTGGAAGGAGTATCTTTACCAATCCGTTTAATGAATTTTTATTCGACGTAGAGTTTATCGATTTACCTTATGAGCATAATATTGAAAATCTCAAATCTCAAATCTCAAATCTCAAATCTTCCCTTTGTTGTTTCATTTTTGAGCCATTAATTTTGGGTGCTGGTGGCATGCAAATGTATGAGGCAAAGTATTTAGATGAACTTTTAAGAGTTTGTCAGGAGAATGATATTTTATGTATTGCAGATGAGGTTATGACTGGCTTTGGGCGCACTGGAACCTATTTTGCTTGTGAGCAATTGATTAATAAACCAGATATTTTCTGTTTAAGTAAAGGTTTAACTGGAGGTACAATGCCTATGGGAGTTACCAGTTGCAACGAGAAAGTATTTAATGCTTTTT
>JAIELS010000023.1 GCA_019752795.1 Sphingobacteriaceae bacterium | reverse complement strand
TTAGCTGGTATTCAAAATTTAATGAATACTAATAAAATTGATGAAGCAAATAGTTATTTAGGAAAATTTGCTAGGTTAACACGTAATGTTCTAGACCAACAAGAAGCCATAAGTTTGGCTGAAGAGAGAGATTTGTTAGCAGACTATCTTCAAATGGAACAATTGCGTTTCGGTTTTAATTTTATCATTAACATTGATCAAACATTAGATTTAAATAATGTAGAAATTCCGGTGATGTTATTGCAACCATTTTTAGAAAATGCAGTAAAACATGGTGTTGCATCAAAAGAAAATGAAGGTAAAATTGAAATTTTATTTAACAAACAAGCCGAGGACTTGATTATAGAAATTAAAGACAATGGACAGGGTTTTGACAGCGACAAAACTTATAATGGATTAGGTTTGCAACTAAGCAAAAACAGAATATCTTTATTAAATAATATTTATACCGCAACCCCATTTGTTTTAAAAATAGATTCTAACAACGAAGGAACAACAATTACAATTATATTAACACAATGGTTATAAAATGAAAGCAATTCTGGTTGATGATGAAAGATCAAATTTAGTAAATTTACAAGTTTTACTGGCAAAATATTGCCCTCTTGTTAAAGTAATTACGACTTCAAATCAAGTAGAAGAGGCAGTTACGTTGATCAACTTACATCAACCAGATTTGTTATTCTTAGATATTCAGATGGGTAAAAACTCTGGTTTTGATTTGTTAAATATGATTAACAATCCATCATTTGAAGTGATTTTTGTGACAGCTTATGATCAATATGGCATTCAGGCAGTAAAGTTTGCGGCACTAGATTATTTGTTAAAACCTGTGAATCCTGATGAATTAATAAGTGCTGTAAAAAAAGCGGAGAGTCGCTTAACCAATAAAAAGCAAAATGATCAGCTTGCATTTTTGTTGCAGCAAGTTAAAGCGCCAGAATCTACCATACAGAAAATTGCGTTGCCACAACAAAATGAGATTAGATATGTAGCGGTTTCAGATATTATTAGGTGCGAAGCGGACAATAATTATACATTTTTTAACCTTTTTAACGGCGACCGAATTTTAGTGTCTAAACCGTTAAAAGAATACTCAGATTTACTTAAGCCACACGGGTTTTTAAGAACTCATCAAAGTCATTTGGTTAATCCATACTATGTTAAAAGCTGGTTAAAAGAAGATGGTGGAATGCTTTTAATGAAAAATGAAGACAAAGTTCCCGTTTCTAAACCTAATCGCGAAATGGTTAAGGAAGCCTTAGGAAAGTAATTTTTTCAATAAAAATACTTTTGTTACATTAAATTTTTCAAGGCAGAAAGCTTTAATGTTTATCTTTGTTTAGATAATTCCAATAAAATTTAAACAAAATGCAATATTCTATCTCTGACTTAGAGCAACTTTCTGGTGTTCATGCACATACAATAAGAATGTGGGAGCAGCGTTATAATGCATTAGTGCCTCACCGTTCTGCTGGTAATACCAGGTATTATGATGATGAACACTTGGTTAAGCTATTAAATATTGTAAGTATTCATCAGAAAGGTCTAAAAATTTCTAAAATCTGCGCATTATCTCAAGACGCAATTCACCATTTAATTGAAGAAGATATTCAAGAAACTGTTAGTAAAAACCAACAATTTGAATTTTATATTACGCAGCTTTTAAATTTTGGAATGTCTTATAATGAGGCGGCTTTTGACAATTTACTTTCTAAATGTATTAACGATAACACTCTAACAGAAACCTATAGTTCAGTAATTTATCCAATGTTAGTGAGGTTAGGATTAATGTGGCGTAAGGATAGTATTTGTGCTGCGCAAGAGCATTTTTTAACCAATATTATTCGTCAGAAGATTTGTGCGGCTATTAACGATTTGCCTGTTCCAAGTAGCGACAAAAAAACTTGGGTACTTTTTTTACCTCAAGATGAAGAGCATGAAATAGGTGTCCTCTTCGCTAATTATCTTTTGCGCCAAGCGGGTAAACGTGTCATTTATTTAGGTAGTCGAGTGCCTTTATCTTCTGTAAAAGAAGTGGTAAAGCTCAATAAAGTGGATAGCCTAATGTTATTTATGGTTCAAGCTAAACTGACCAATGAAGCACAGAAATATATAGATGAAATTTCCGTAGCCTTTAAAAAAACAAAAATTTACTTGGCTGGAAGTCAAAAATTGATTGAGAATATACAATTGCCAAAAGGGATACAATGGTTAAGAGGGATTAATGAATTTGAAGTCTTAGTAAACGATTTTTCATGCTAGATCAAAAAGGAGAAATAAATATAGCTGTTATTGGAGCAGGTTTCGCTGGCTTAAGTGCAGCTGCTTATTTAGCAAAAATAGGTTATAATGTTACTGTTTTCGAAAAAAATCAAACTATAGGTGGCAGAGCTAGACAATTAACAACGGAGGAAGGTTATGTTTTTGACATGGGACCAAGCTGGTATTGGATGCCCGATGTATTTGAAAGATTTTTTAATGATTTTGGTTACAAAGCAAGCGACTTTTACCGATTGACATTACTAGATCCATCGTTTGATGTAGTTTTTGGTAAGGATGATGTTCTCGCTATTCCAGAGAATTACGAAAAGTTACGCAACTTATTTGAAACTATAGAAGCAGGTAGTAGCATCAAACTCGATGAGTTCATGAAAGAGGCCGAATTTAAGTATAAGGTTGGCATGGATAATTTGGTTTATAAACCAGGACTATCTTTACTAGAATTTGCAGATATAGATTTTCTGAAAGGAGTATTTAAATTACAAGTATTCACTTCATTTAGTAAGCACGTTAAAAAATTCTTTACTCATCCTAAATTAATTGCTTTAATGGAGTTTCCGGTGTTATTTTTAGGTGCGACACCAGAAGATACACCAGCTCTGTATTCTTTAATGAATTATGCAGGTTTAAAATTAGGCACTTGGTATCCAATGGGAGGTTTTGGAGAAGTTATACAAGGAATGAAAAACGTCGGTGAAAAACTTGGTGTAAAATTTCATTTAGCAGAGCCTGTTCTTGAACTTAAAGTTATAAACAAGACTGTCAATCAGGTGGTAACTTCAAAAACAAGCTATCAATTTGATGCTGTAATTGCTGCGGCTGATTATGAACATGTAGAGTCTAAGTTGTTAGAAGAAAAATTTAGAAATTATACACCAAAATATTGGAATAGCCGTGTTTTGGCCCCTTCATGTTTGATTTTTTATATTGGCGTTACTACAAAAGTTAAAAGATTACATCACCATAGCTTATTTTTTGATGAAGATTTGAAAGTGCATGCGGCAGAAATCTATACCAATCCGCAATGGCCAAATAAACCTTTATTTTATGTTTGTTGTCCTTCAAAAACAGATGATAATGTTGCGCCAATTGGTCATGAAAATCTTTTTGTACTCATACCAATCGCTCCAAATTTAGAAGATACTGAAGCGCTTAGAGAGAAATATTTTAATATGGTAATGGAAAGGTTAGAATCATACTGTGACCAAGATATCAGAAAAGCTATTGACTACCAAAAGAGCTATTGTGTGCAAGATTTTATTACGGACTATAATTCTTACAAAGGAAATGCTTACGGATTAGCCAATACGCTAATGCAAACTGCTAATTTAAAACCGTCAATAAAAAATAAACAACTTAATAATCTATTTTACGCAGGTCAGTTAACTGTGCCAGGACCAGGAGTTCCTCCGTCTATTATCTCAGGTAATGTTGCCGCTCAACAAGTAAATAAATACTTAAACTCTATCGCTCATGAAGGAAATATTTGATAAAATATCTGCTGATTGTAGCAGAATAACCACGCAAAGATATAGCACTAGTTTTACTTGGGGAATTTATTTGTTAAGCAAAGATTTACGCCCTCATATTTATGCAATTTATGGTTTTGTACGATTTGCGGATGAAATTGTAGATACTTTTCATGAATATGATAAGAAATATCTACTTGATAAATTTAAGAAGGATTGTTTTGAAGCGATAGCGTTTGGTATTAGTTTAAATCCGGTGCTTAACTCTTTTCAAAAAGTAGTAAATGATTTTGGGATTGACCACGAATTGATTGAGCTATTTTTAAACAGTATGGAGATGGATTTACAACCAGAAATGTATAGTAAAGAAAAGTACGAAAAATATATTTTAGGCTCTGCAGAAGTTGTTGGATTAATGTGTTTATATGTTTTTGTAAATGGCAACAAGGAGCAATACGAAAGTTTAAAACCTTTTGCGATGAAACTAGGTTCTACATTTCAAAAAGTAAATTTTTTAAGGGATGTTAAGGCTGATTTTCAACAATTAAATAGAAATTATTTTCCAAATGTAAACCTAGAGAATTTTTCAGACTATCAAAAATTTGAAATTGAAAAGGAGATTGAAGAAGAATTTAGGGTAGCGTTAATTGGAATTAAACAACTACCAATTTCTTCGAGAAAAGGAGTTTATTTGGCCTATATTTATTATAAAAAATTGTTTGATAAAATTAAAAATGTTAACGCTAAACAAATCATGAACAAGAGGATTAGAATTTCTAATGGTCGTAAAATTGGCTTAATGTTAGATTCTATTTTTAGGTATAAAATGAATTTTCTATGAAATTTAATCTGATTTTAATACTGTTGCTTAATTTTTTCTATCCAATAGATAATAGCGAATTGATTAAAATTAGAAATTTATATGAACAGGCTGCCTTAAAGGAAGATGTCCATTTAAAATTAGCTAATTTACTTTTTAACTCAAAAGTAGAAAGTACATTAATATCTAGTTACAAAGGGGCTAATATAATGATAGGGGCAAATTATGTATTTAACCCAATTAGCAAATTAAGTAAGTTTAATAAGGGTAAAAAATTAATTGAGCATGCAGTTGAGAAGGAACCTAATAATGTCGAAATTAGATACATAAGGTTTACTATTCAGACTAATTTACCTAAATTTCTGGGCTATTCAAGTTATATAAATAGAGATAAAGAGTTTATAATTAATCAGTTAGGCTTAATTTCTGACGAAGATTTAAGAAGTAGAATTGTAGCTTATTTGTTGTCTTCAAATAGATGTAATGAAATTGAAATGAAAAAAGTAGCAGCATGGAAGAACAAGTGATTTTGGTTGACATTGAAGATTTGGCTATTGGAACAATGAATAAAATGCCTGCACATGAGCAAGGCGCATTGCACAGAGCTTTTTCTATTTTTATTTTTAATGGAGAAGGTGAATTGTTATTACAACAAAGAGCGTTAGATAAATATCACTCTGCGGGTAAATGGACTAATACTTGCTGTAGCCACCCAAGACCTGGAGAGTTAACATTAGATGCTGCTAAAAGAAGATTAAAAGAGGAAATGGGTATGGAATGTGAATTAACCTATGGTTTCAATTTTTTATATAAAGCAGTTTTTGCTAATGATTTAATTGAGCATGAGATTGATCATGTTTTTTTTGGAATAAGTGATGAGAACCCAATAATTAATTTGGAGGAAGTAGCCTCATTTAAATATGTTAAATTAGCAGAATTAGATAAGAATATTATTGAAAATCCAGACGATTATACGGCATGGTTAAAGGTTTGTTTTAATAAGGTATTAGATTTTAAGAAAATAAATTTATGAGTAATTGGTTAATAAATATATTGGTTGTTTTAGGTACTTTTATTGGGATGGAGGGAGTAGCTTGGCTAACTCATAAATATATAATGCACGGTGCTTTTTGGAATTTACATAAAGATCATCATAAAAAAGATGATCCTATCTTTTTCGAAAAAAATGATTATTTCTTTTTAATTTTTGCAATTCCTGGTATTGCTGCTTTAGGTTTTGGAACACTTTACGGCAATGAAATTCTACTAAGTATCGGAATTGGAATAACCATTTATGGTGGCGCCTACTTCTTTATACATGATATTTTTATACACCAAAGGTTTAAAATTTTAAGAAATTCTGATAATTGGTATTTTAAAGCAATCCGAAGAGCACATAAAATGCACCATAAACACGTAAATAAAGAACATGGAGAATGTTTTGGTATGTTGTGGGTACCGCTCAAATATTTTAAAGAATCTAAATCGACTAAATAGAATTAATGATTTTTTGTTGTAAACTAAATTGATACATTAAAAATATAATGCTTTATAAAAAATGCTCAACAATAATGGCTAATTGTTAAGCATTTTGAGATCGAATTTATTAATCTTTAAAAAGCCAAAATTCATCTTTATAAGTGTCTTCAAAAGGTTCTTTATGAAGCTCATTAAGTAGTTTGCCTATTTTATCTAACTTATCTTCGCTTAATTCTTGTTGCAACATTTTAAACACCTGTCTTTCTTCAAATCTTATATGTTGTTCTAATAAATTTGCAAAATCGGTAAGTTGCTTAGTATTAAAATCCTTACTAATTGAAGTAATGAGTGCCCTTAATTTTAAATGTTGTGCTAATGCCTCATCAATTAAAGGATGTTTGATCACATTAAAAAGTATAATTTCCTCAGCATTAAAATGAGAACTTAAATGTGTTTCCCATAAATTAATAACGAAATCTGCAATTCTTTTTGGTTCAATTTGCAAATCAAAACCGCGTCTAATTTTCCAACTAGCTAACAATCCAAAATGATGCTCTTTAGATAAGTTAACTAAACTTTTATTTCGTTTAATCGGGTAAGTATTCATAATTAATTATTTAATTCAACTTCTAACTTTATCGCTTTTGGGAAGATAATATTATTTTCTATGTGGATGTGTAATTGTAAGTCTTCTTCAAATTCTTTTAATAACGCAAAAGCTACTTTATAAGTGCCACACGCATCGGCTGGTACAGTATAAGTATTGGTAAGTTCGCTTATTTTTCTAAATCTGTTTCCTTCTGTATCATGCTCATGCATCATCATTTGAATGGGATTTTTAACGGTTCCGAAAGGGAAATTTTTTAAATTTTCAGTATGAGATTGAGCATTAACTAAATTTCTAACAGCAGGAAACAAGATCATTTCTTCTTTCTGCATGTGCGTTGTTAATTCTTCTCCACAACCATCAAAGAGTTCTTTAATCTCGAAAAGCTCTGGGTGATTAGTTCCATGAACTTTGCAAAGTTTATTTAAATACTGATTTAAAACTGGTATTTGTGCTTTTACATATCTGTGGTGCTTTTTTTCTATATAATCTACAAGCAGATCTAATGGCCAAAATTTATAGTTTATTGTTTCATCTTGCGACGAGCTTTCTGCTAACACCGCGTGTAACTCACATTCTATTTTTTCCTGATCGAGTTTTTGTTCTTCGCATGCCTGTGATAATGTGCGATTGCCATTGCAGCAAAAATCAATTTTATGTTTTTTAAATACCGAAGCAGTTTTGTAGTTACTAGCTACAAATTGTCCAATCGTTTTTTTTTCAATAGTTTCCATAACGTGTTGATTAATCGTTTTTAAATAATTTAATGCCAAAAAGGAAAAGTGTAGTTACTTTTAAAAATTCAGCAATTACATAATAAATGTGAAGATTGGAAGGAGCTACATTTTCTCCATTAATATATAGCTGTGCTCTAGCATCTAGGGCAGGTAAAAGCCATAGCGTTTGTGTAATTAAAAAAAAGAGAGCTAAAAACAAAAGTGCCTTTTGATTAAAAATTGTAATGGCAGGTTTGGTATAAGTGCTTACAATTATAGCTAATGCAAATACCCATTCTACTTTGTTTAATGCTGCAAAAACTAATCGGCCAATGCCTAAGCCGATAGGCAATGTAACACCTGGAGCTCTAAATTTTAACCATGCTTCTAAAAAACTAATCGAGCACACAAAGCCAATCCAAGTAAAAATGCAGATGAGTGCTACAGGTTGTTCTACTTTTAATTTCATAATATTGGAGTTGCTGAATTTTTTTGATAATACATAATTTTATACAGGAACATTTCTGCCATTTTATCTCCTCGCCATTTGGCTTCTTCTGCTTTTTCTCCTTCAAATAAATCATTGATGGTGTCATTCCAAATAGTAAGCCAGGTATCAAAATGAAGTTGATCGATAGGTAATTTAGCATGAGGTACAAACGGACTACCAGTATAAGTATGTTCTTGTAAGAGTACGGTCTGCCAAAAGCGATACATTTTTTCTAAATGTGAAGACCATCTATCATTTAAAATACTATTAAAAATAGGCCCGAGTAAATCGTTTGCTCTAATTCTCTCATAAAATATATCTACTAACGTTTTAATGTCTGTTAATGATAAGATGTCAAGTTTTGTGTTCATAAATATTGATATTAATACCTTTATATCTTTTATTTAATTAAATATTTTATTTTCTATTTAAAAATGTTAAGTTATTTTCAAGTCCATCTGTAAACTGTGTTAATTTTGCAGCTTGTAACATGTTAAAAATATCGTCTCTCACTTTTTTAAATTCATTGTGAATAGGGCAGGGCTTTGCTGTTGAGCATTCTTTTAAGCCTAAACCACAACCCGAAAATAATTTATTGCCATCTATAGCTGTTACTACATCTGCAATCGAATAATTTAATGTTTCATTTTCAAAAAAGAAGCCTCCATTTGGTCCTTTTAAAGATTGGATTAATCCTTTTTTCCCTAAGTCTTGCAAAATTTTCGCAATAAAATGTTCTGGAGAATCTATGCCTTTAGCAATTTCTTTAATGCCAATTTTGGTGCCATCTTTAGATTTGTGTGCAACGAATATCATTGCACGAATAGCATATTCACAAGTTTTAGAAAACATTGTATTTTTTTATTATCATACAAATATAAGTAAGTGTAATTTTAAATAAAAGAGTTTTAAGTCTTTTATTGGGTTGTTTACAATTTACTTACAATTGAAGATTAAATCATCATTTATTTGAATAATTCAGGTATTTTTTTGTTGTTACCAACTATCCAAACAATATCTTCATTTTCGAATATTAAATTAGAGTCGGGATTTAAAATTCTTTCTCCCTTTCTTTCAATACCAACAACTAAGCCTTGAGTTTGCTCCCTAATACCAGATTCCCGAATGCTTTGTCCGTAAATTTTTGATGAACTATTTACAACAATTTTTTGCAGAGACATATCTTGTTTTTGGAATGATGGCAGGTTTTCATCAACTATATCCTCAAACAAGTGTTTCACATTTGCCAATTCTTCATCGGTACCAATTAATAGTAATTTATCGTGTGGGTATAATCTTTCATCTCTACTTGGTGTAGAAATGCTAATTTTACCTCTTTCTATCATAGCGATATTTACACCATATTGTTCCCTAATTTTTAAATCAACTAAACTTTGTCCTACTAATTTAGATTCTGGCGCTACGGTAATTTCAGTTAAATGAGTATCCCACGGTAAAATATTAGGGGTGCTATTTTCTCTATCATTTAAATTAAGCATAAATCTAGTTTCCAATTTATTATAGAACGATTGGAGTTTTCGGGAGAAAATAATCATTACTAAAACAACTAAAATTAAGGCAAAAAGCGTAGCCACCCAAGTATCAAAAAACTCATACATTAATAAGCCCACAAAGAATATTCCTAATATTACTCTAAACATTTCAATAGCAACTAATGGACCTCGTGTATATTTTTTATTTAACCAAAGATGAGCATATGCTGTTTTTTGAATTCTTCTAATGGATAGCGCCCATAAAAATGGAGCCATTAAAGCGAAAGAAATGGTTATACTGATAAAAGTAGAATTATTACTGTTCTTCAACTGACTTAGTATGAAAGGATTTAAATATCTAGCAGTTAATAGAATGATAGAAATGATAATTACCGAGTGAATTATTGTATTAAAAATATAAGATTTTAATAAAATTCGCCAATCGCTTAGGGTAGTTATACCTTGGGTACTAGAGCTATATCTTTCAATTCCAGCAATCCATTTAGCGGGTAATTTTCTATTTAAAAAATTATAAAAAGGTTCTGAAAGTCTAATCAAATAAGGTGATGTAAAAGTAGTTATTGCAGCTGCGGCTACTGCAATTGGGTAAATGAAGTCACTGGTTACTTTTAAACTTACGCCGAGCGTTGCAATGATAAAAGAAAATTCACCAATTTGGGCTAAACTCATTCCTGCTTGTACAGCAGTTTTTAAGGGCTGACCGGCAAGTAAAGCGCCAAAAATTGTAAATATGATTTTACCTAAGATGATAACCATCGTTATTAAAAAAATTGGCAATGCATAGGTTAACAACACACTAGGATTAATTAGCATTCCTACCGAAACAAAGAAAATTGCAGCAAATAAATCCTTAACAGACTTGGTTAAGTGCTCAATACGTTCTGCTTGTGTAGTCTCTGCCAATATGGAACCCATAATAAATGCACCTAAAGCGGGAGAAAAACCTGCCTTATCAGCTAAAATAACCATTACTAAGCATAGTGCTAAAGATACCACTAGCATAGTTTCGTCATTCATTAGTTTTTTAGTTTTCTTTAAAAATGTTGGCACCAAAAATATTCCACCCAAAAACCACAAGACCAAAAAGAAACCAAGCTTTACAATAGATTTGATGAGCTCTGGACCCGCTGATTGCTGGCTAACAGCCATTGTAGAAAATAAGACTAAAAGTAAGATAGCTACTAAATCTTCTACAATTAATACTCCAAATACTAATCCGGCAAACTTTTTATGTTTAATATTCAGTTCTTCAAAAGCTTTAATAGCAATCATAGTTGAAGAAATGGATATAATCCCCCCTAAGAAAATACTATCCATATTATTCCATCCCATTGCTTTACCAATAAGGAAACCCGCAATTATGATGAATATTACTTTAACGATGGCTGTAATAGAGGCAGTTCCACCTACTTTAACTAGCTTTTTAAAACTAAACTCTAATCCTAAACTAAAAAGTAAAAAAATTACTCCAATTTCACCCCAAATAGTAATGCTTTTGCTATCGCTCACTGTTGGAATAATTTTGATATATGGACCAACAAATAATCCTGCTAAAATATAGCCTAAAACAAGAGGTTGCTTAATTTTTTTAAAAAGTAAAGTGGTGATTCCAGCTGCTGCTAAAATGAGGCCTAAGTCGGCTATGAGAACGGGTAAATGTATCATGAAAAATAATTTTTGAGTATAAAATTTATTGCTGAACTGTGCAAAATATTTACCAAAAAGTATACTTCGGATATAAACAATTAAAAATATATCGATAACTAAAATCTACCTTATTTTTAATTCGTTGAATTGGTTTAAACGTAATTATTAAAAGGAGATTTTTATTGAAAACCGCATTTTTAGCTAATGAGGAATGATTAAAAATATGTTGATGAATCCGTTCTAAGCTTTGAAAAGATTGAATTTGAACTAATTTGTTAGCCCGTTTTGTAGCAAGAATAGGGGCTATTTTTTTAGTTTGCTCTATTTTGTCAACTGATTTTTTGGCAAATGTAATGCTTCCGTCTTCTTTGGTACAAACCACAAAAGATTGCATCACGACCAAGAACAAACAAGTTAATAGTAGCCTCATTGCTCTAAAAATACTAAAAAATAATTGTTTTTAGTGTTTATATGCGCCTTTTTATAAAATATGCTGTTTAAAGAAATTTAAAGTTTCTACTTTATCTTCACGAAGTTGAACAGTTAAAGCTTCTAACCCAGTGAATTTAACGTCGTGTCTTAAAAATTTCAAAAAATTCATTTTAATATTTTGACCATAAATTTCGCGATCGAAATCAAATATATTTACTTCTATATTTCTAGTCATTCCGTTAATGGTTGGGCGTTGCCCGATATAAGCCATTCCTTTGTATGTTACGAGTTGAGAGTTCGAACTCCTACCTCCTGGCTCAGCATTCATCTCAATCGTCACAGCATAAATCCCATCGCTTGGAATGAGCTTGTAAGTTTCTTCTACAAAGATATTCGCTGTAGGAAATCCTATAGTTCTGCCTATTTTATCGCCTTTAATTACTGGGCCATTAATAGAGAAGTTATAACCTAAATATTCAGCTGCTAAAGAAACGTTGCCTTCCAATACAGCGGTTCTAATTTTAGTAGAACTTACCGCAACATCATTCACATCTTGTTCTGGTATTTCTTCAATTGCATAATCATAAACTTTTGAAAGTGCTATTAAATCATTCATCCCACCTTTTCGGTCTTTCCCGAATCTATGGTCGTAACCTACAATAATTTGTTTTGTCCCAATTTGGTTAACCAATATTTCTTTAATGTATTCTGTTGCAGTTAGGTTAGAGAAATCTCTTGTAAATGGGGTAATAATTAAATGATCGACACCTAAATCAGCTAAAATTTTAGCTTTCTCATTAATAGTATTTATTAATTTCAAATCTTGATTTTCTGGATCAATAATCATCCGCGGATGCGGGAAAAAAGTTAAAATTACACTTTCGCCACCAGTAGATTTTGCCAACTCGCACAAGCGTTTGATAATTTTTTGATGCCCATAATGAACACCATCAAAAGTGCCGATGGTAACTACTGCGTTAGCTAATTTTTTAAAATCAGAAAGTTGATGATATATCTTCAAAACGATTAGTGTTTTTAATGTAAAGCATGACGTTTAACTACGCCACCTTTTAAGTCTGCAATTTGTTGTTGTACTACAAACGCATCAGGATCAACATTTTGTATCTCCGTTTGTAATTTGCTCATTTCTAGTTTAGTTACAACAGTGTAAATGATGTCGATGTCTTTTTTCTCTAAATATCCACCTTCGCCTTTGTATATGGTAACGCCTCTTTTCATGTCAGTAATAATGAAATTTTTAATTTCTTCATTTTTGTCTGAAATTATTGTAACGCCTGTATAGGCTTCAATTCCATTTACAATATAATCAATCACATTTGTCGCAGATAAGTAGGTTAAAATTGCATACAAAGCTGTATCTATATTGATAAAATAGGCTGCGAAAGCAAAGATGATGATGTTTAAAATTAAAATAATGTTACCTACAGAAAGACGACTTTTTCTACTTATATATAATGCCAAAACTTCGGTTCCATCAATTACACAACCGCCACGCATTGCCAAACCAATTCCTCCACCGAGGAAGAAACCACCAAAGAAGGCGATTAATATTTTCTCATGGGTAATTGGTGTAAACGGTAAGAATACTAGTGATAACGAAAGCGCAGTAATGGCAATTGCTGTTTTAATAGCGAAACCTTTACCAATTTGTCTATAGCCTAAAATAATAAATGGGATATTAATAATTACGATTAAGTAAGATAAATTCCAACCAGTTAAGCTAGTTGTTAACAGAGAAATGCCAGTAACACCACCATCAATAAAATGACTTGGCATTAAAAAACTTTTTAAACCAAAACAAGCAGATACTACGCCGAAAATCACAAGGACAAAATCTTTTAGGTGTTGTTTTATCTTTTTTCTTCTTTTGCTTTCCATAAAATGGGAATTAAATTGATTCAACTTTTGTTGCCTCTCTTTTTTCACGAAGATACTGAACCAAATCTGCTACTTCAAAAGCATTAGCTAGTAAAAAATTTCCACTACGTGTTCGGGTTAATTTTGAAAGATACGCAGCGTTATTTAAATGCTTTCCAAAATCAGAAATCAAAGATCGAATATAAGTTCCTTTGCTGCATACAATTCTAAAATCAATTTCTGGTAAATCAATTCTTGTAATTTCAAATTCGCTAACCGTTACAAAACGTTTACGTAATTCTACTTCTTCGCCTAAGCGAGCCTTAACATATAAGCGTTCTCCATTTACTTTTACTGCAGAATGCGCTGGTGGATATTGTTCAATATCTCCTGTAAATGGTAATGTTGCAGCATAAATTTCATCTGTCGTTATATGATCGATTTGAAAAGTAGCATCAATAGCTGTTTCCATATCAAAAGAAGGTGTACTTGCACCTAAAATCATGGTTCCAGTATATTCTTTTTCTTCTGCCTGAAAAGTATCAATCTGCTTGGTTAGTTTACCGGTGCAAATAATTAAAAGTCCGGTAGCTAATGGATCTAAAGTGCCAGCATGACCAACCTTTAGCTTTAATGGTTTAAGAGAATTTCTAATTTTTCCAACTACATCAAAAGAGGTCCATTTATAGGGCTTGTTGATGAGTAAAAGTTCGCCTGCGGCAAAATCGAAATTAGGGAATTTTATAGTATTGTTATCCAAAATGGTAATTTAATTGACCTAGCAAAGGTACGGATTAAATGATAGACAGCTGATGCCCTGATAAAATCAACGCGATAATTATTAAGCCAACAATAATTCTATACCATCCGAAGATTTTAAAACCATTTTTGTTTAAGTAACCTATAAAACTTTTAATTGCTAATAAGGCAACAATAAAAGCAATAACATTACCGAAAACTAAAATTTGCATTTGGTCATTTGTAATGGTATGTCCCGCTTTATAAAAGTCTAGTAATTTTTTTCCTGTCGCTGCAAACATTGTTGGTACAGCTAAAAAGAAGGAGAATTCTGCAGCAACTTTTCTACTTAATTTTTGGCTCATTCCACCAACAATTGTAGCTCCTGAACGAGAAACGCCAGGAATCATAGCAATACATTGGAAAAAACCGATTTTTAAAGCCGTTAAGTAATTGATTTCTTCTTCTTCGTTGATAGTTGATTGAGCAAACCATTTATCTACAAAAAGCAAAATCACTCCACCTACAACTAAAGAAATAGCTACAGTTAAAGGGCTTTCTAGCATTGCATCAATTTTATCGCCTAATAGTAAGCCAAATATTGCAGCGGGTATAAATGCTACAAATAGTTTGAGATAAAAGTTAATGCTTTTAAAAAATCTTTTGAAGTATAAAACAACTACAGAAAGGATTGCTCCAAGTTGTATGCAAATGGTAAATAGTTTTACAAATGGGTCTGTTGCAATTCCCATTACAGAAGAGCCGATAATCATATGCCCTGTTGAAGAAACTGGCAAGAATTCGGTTAACCCTTCAATGATGGCAAGAATTAAAGCTTGTAAAAAACTCATTAATTTTTACTTCTTTAAAATGGCATAAATACCAAAACCGAAGCCAATTAAAACTACCATTGGTGCAATTAAAGTTCTTCTAGTATCGTAAATATCGCCAGTTGTACCAATCATTAAAAGAAAGCCAACAACAACAATTGCGATGCTAATTAATAACAATTGGTAATTTTTTTTCGAAAAAACCATTTCTGATTGTTCATCCTGTTTTACAGGAGCTGATTTTTTTTCTGCCATTATCTATAAAGATCGTAAATTTTTAAACGTAAATATCTGCTTACAGCAAACAAGGTACTTATAGAAGCTATAAATATGCCAATAGCCACCATTCCAATTAATACAAAGCCAAACTCAGTATAATTTCTTAAAATTAAAATTTCTGGAATTTCTTTTTGAGCATAATATAAAAGTCCTAATAAGATAATAATTGCAATTAATGAGGCGATTAATCCATGTAATGCAGCAACTAATATAAAAGGTTTTCTGATAAAGTTTTTTGTGGCACCAACCAGCTGCATACTTTTGATTAAAAAGCGTTGAGAAAAAATTGCTAAACGGATGGTATTGTTAATTAATGCAACTGCAATAACCAATAATATTAATGCAAATCCTAATACAACTAAGCTAATTGTGCTGATGTTTTTGTTAACCATATCAATTAAAGAGCTTTGATAAACTACTTCTTTAACGATAGGATTGGTTTCAATTTTCTTTTTTAAAGCGTCAATGGTTGCATTGTTAGCATAGTCTGCTTTCATGTAAACATCTACGGTAGAAAGCAAAGGATTATAACCTAAAAAGTTAACAAAATCTTCGCCTAAATCTTTTGTTAAGTTATGTTGAGCAACTTCTTTGTTAACGTATTGTGTTTGTTTAATAGCCGGATTGCTATTTAAATCTTTCTGAAAAGCTAAAATGTCGGTTTCTTTTGCGCCCTCATCTACAATGATGTTAAGTACAATGTTTTCCTTTACATAATTAGATAAGTTTTTGGCATGAACCAAAATTAAACCCAACATGCCCAACATTAACAATACCAATGCAATGCTGAAAATAGTAGATATATATATGGTTTTGGTCTTTTTAGATGCTTCGCTTACTTCAAATTCTTCCATGTAAATCTATTTTTGTTTTTGCGAAAATAAAGAAAGATATGCAAAAACTTAAATTATATGCCTTTTTGTTTAATTATCCAAATTAGTTAATACATGCAAATTAACAAAAATTAAGTCCAAAATAATGAACTTAACATTATTTAACTTCTTTTTAGCCGATTATTGCCTTAAATGTTTGGGTATCATTTCAAAAAGAAGCTTTATTTGCTTATTTTCGCCTACTATTTAAGAAAGAGCAGATTAATGGATTACCAATTTAAAGAGATAGAGCAAAAGTGGCAAAAGTTTTGGGCAGAAAATCAAACATTTAAAGCCGAAACTAATTCTACAAAACCAAAGTATTACGTTTTAGATATGTTTCCTTATCCTTCGGGAGCTGGGTTACATGTTGGGCATCCACTTGGTTATATTGCTTCAGATATTTTTTCGAGATACAAAAGATTAAAAGGTTTTAACGTTTTGCATCCAATGGGATATGATTCTTTCGGATTACCTGCAGAACAATATGCCATACAAACTGGTCAACACCCAGCAATAACTACCGAAGAAAATATTGCTACTTACCGCCGTCAGTTAGATCAAATTGGTTTTTCTTTTGATTGGAGCAGAGAAGTACGCACTAGCGAGTCTGGTTATTACAAATGGACACAGTGGATTTTTATGCAACTGTTTAATTCTTGGTACAACCTAGAAACAGATAAAGCCGAAGATATTACTACTTTAATTGAAAAATTTAATGCTGCGGGTAGTGCCGATGTAAAAGCGGTATGTGATGAAGATACAGCAAATTTTTTACCTAGCGATTGGGCGAATTTTAGTGATGAAGAGAAGCAAGTTGAGCTATTGAAATATCGTTTAACTTATTTGAAAGAAAGCACGGTAAACTGGTGCCCAGCATTGGGAACCGTTTTAGCTAACGATGAAGTAAAAGATGGTTTTTCTGAACGTGGTGGTCATCCGGTAGAACAAAAGAAAATGATGCAATGGAGCATGCGTATTTCTGCTTATGCAGAGCGTTTGTTGCAAGGTTTAAATACAATAGATTGGCCAGAACCAGTTAAGGAAATGCAACGTAACTGGATTGGTAAAAGTGTTGGAGCATTAGTAAAGTTTAAAGTTGAAAGTGAAAAGTTAAAAGAAGTTATTGAGGTATTTACGACGAGGGTTGATACCATTTTCGGTGTTTCTTTTATCGTTTTAGCGCCAGAACATGAATTAGTTCAGGTTTTAACAACTGAAGCTCAAAAAGCCGATATCGATAATTACATTGCTCAAACTAAAAAGAAATCAGAATTAGACCGCATGGCGGATACTAAAACTGTTTCTGGAGCATTTACGGGTAGTTATGTAATCAACCCTGTTAACAATGAATTGGTGCCAATTTGGATTGCAGATTACGTTTTAGCCGGTTATGGAACTGGCGCCGTAATGGGTGTGCCAAGTGGCGATCAACGTGATTGGTTATTTGCTAAGCACTTCAACTTGCCAATTATTCAAATATTAGATACGCAAACCGACTTAGATGTAGAAGCAAATGCAACTAAAGAAGGAAAATACATCAACTCTGATTTCATCAATAATTTAGGTTATAAAGAAGCTACTTCTTATTTAAATCATTGGTTAGAAAGAGAAGGAGTTGGTAAAGCAAAAGTAAACTACCGCATGCGTGATGCAATTTTCGGTCGCCAGCGTTATTGGGGAGAACCAATTCCAGTTTATTTTAAAAATGGTTTGCCTTATTTAATTAAGGAAGAAGAGTTGCCATTATTATTGCCAGAAATAGATAAGTATCTACCAACCGAAAGTGGCGAGCCACCTTTGGGTAGAGCAACAGATTGGAGCTACGAAAAACAATACGAATACGAACTTTCTACAATGCCAGGTTGGGCTGGAAGTAGCTGGTATTGGTACCGTTACATGGATGCGCAAAACGATTGCAATTTTGCTTCAAAAGACGCAATTGAATATTGGAAAGACGTTGATTTATACATCGGTGGTTCTGAACATGCAACCGGGCACTTGTTATACAGCCGTTTTTGGAACAAGTTTTTAAAAGATTTAGGTTATGTAAACGAAGAAGAACCTTTTAAAAAGCTGATTAACCAAGGGATGATACAGGGTAGAAGTAATTTTGTATATCGTGTTGTTGATGAAGAGGGAAAAGGTACAAATACGTTGGTTTCTTATGGATTAAGAAAAGATTACAAAACCTCTGCTTTGCATGTTGATGTGAATATTGTAGAGAATGAAATCTTAAACATTAATAAATTCAAAGATTTTAGACCAGAATTTGCCAATGCAGAATTCATTCTTGAAAACGGTAAATACATTTGCGGTGTAGAAGTAGAAAAAATGTCTAAATCAAAATTCAATGTGGTTAACCCAGATGTTTTGATTGCTCAATACGGTGCAGATACATTACGCATGTACGAGATGTTTTTAGGTCCGTTAGAGCAAAGTAAACCTTGGAATACCAACGGAATTGAAGGTGTATTTAAATTCTTGCGCAAGTTTTGGCGTTTGTTCCATAATGAAGAATGGATTTTCAGCGTAAATGATTCTATTCCTACCAAAGCAGAATTAAAAGCTTTACATAAAATCATTAAAAAAGTACAAGATGATGTAGAGCGTTTCTCTTTCAACACTTCAGTATCTAGTTTCATGATTGCTGTTAATGAGTTAACAGACTTGAAATGTAAAAATCGTCAGGTTTTAGAAGATTTAGTGGTTGTACTTTCTCCTTATGCGCCACATATTTGTGAGGAATTATGGTCGTTGTTAGGTAATACAGATTTATCAAATACACCATATCCAACATTTAATCCAGCTTATCTAGAAGAAGCAGAATTTGCTTATCCAGTTTCTATAAATGGGAAAATGAAGATGAATTTGAATTTGAGCTTAAGTTTAGAACAAGATCAAGCGATTGAGCAAGTTTTAGCAAATGAGCAAGTTAAAGGTTACTTAGATGGTAAAGAGCCTAAAAAAATCATCTTTGTAAAAGGTAAGATTGTGAATATTGTGATATAGTAGGTTTTCGTCACCCTGAATTTATTTCAGGGTCTGTATAGCAAGGCGCTGATGCTGATCCAGAAAATTCGGGACAGCATGACGAATAAAGGAAGCCACAGATTTAATTAATAAATCTGTGGCTTTTTTGTGCGTTGTCAGTCTGAGTTTATCGATGACTTTTGGTAATTGTGCTTCGACAGGCTCAGCATGACATACTCTAAACTTCTTCTCTTTGCGCTCTCCGTGTCTTTCTTCTTTTCTCTGCGTTAATAGCTTTGTGTTCTTAGTGTCTTTGTGGTAAAAAATAATCGGTAAAAATTATTTTTCGCATTTCTTGTGATATTTCTGACCTTGTTGCGAATAATATAGCAAACGACAAAAAAACTAATGCCACAGTCTAAAGAAGATTTCCTTTCAATTATCGATGCAAATAAGCGGATCATATTTAAAATATGTAACTCTTATTGTAAGAATGCAGATGATCGTGAGGATTTAGCACAAGAGGTTATCTTCCAGTTATGGAGGTCATGGAGTAGTTTCAATGCTAATTACAAACTATCTACTTGGATGTATCGCATTACTTTAAATGTTGCGATTTCTTTTTATCGTAAGGAAAGAAAAACTACCGAAACGGTTTTAATGGGCGATCATGTCATCGAAATTGCTGACGAGCAAATCGAAGAAAGCTTAGAAACCAATCTCAATGCCTTACAACAATTTATTAACGAGTTAAAACCATTAGATAAGGCCTTAATGATCCTTTATCTCGAAGAAAAACCACAAAAAGAAATTGCTGAGATTATGGGGATTACTTCCACCAATGTGGCCACGAAAATTGGCAGAATTAAAGAGCAATTGAAACAGAAGTTTAACAATCAAGAGTAAAAAAATGGAAAATATAGAAATTATCAATCTTTGGAAACAATACGATGAGAAGTTAGAAAAATCACTTTCTCTAAATCAAAAAATAATTGCAGAATTGCAACAACAAAAAGCAAAAAATGCACTTAAACCAGCAAGAAATTATAAATATGTCGCTGTATTTGTCGGCGTTATTTATTCGGCTCTAATTGCTTGGTTTTTGTATCAATTAACCACCGTTGCATCATTTTTTTTCATGAATATTTCGATAGGTATTCATTTAATCATAACGATAATCGCCACCTTAATGTATGCTAGACAATTGGTCTTAATCAATCAAATAGATTGCAGTGACAACATAGTTCAAATGCAACAGAAAATGGCAAGTTTGCAAAACTCTACACTAAAAGTTATTGGCGTCTGCTTTTTACAATTACCAGTCTTCGCTACTTGGAATATCAGTTTTGAATTAATTTTTAATAGACCTTGGGCTTTTTGGTTAATACAAGTGCCAATAGTTGCAATTTTTACTTATGTAGGGATTTGGTTTTATAAAAATATCAAAATCGAAAATATCAACAAAAGATGGTTTAGAATGATGTTTTGGGGTTCAGAATGGAAATCAATTTTAAAATCTGCTCAATTTTTAAAAGAGATTGAAACATTTGAGAAAGCATAGTTAGCTAGCAGTTAACAGTTCTCGGTTGGCGTTTACCAGTATGCTGTAACTCTTCCATTTTACATCTTTCATTTTCCATCATTTCTATTCACCGATTTATTTTTGTAATTCACCGTCATTTCTACGTAAACGGTCAGGAAAATCTATTTCTAGGCTGTAACAAAATCTACTTTTGTGATACTAATTACAAAACAAAAACATACAATGAAAAAAAATCTACTTTTAATTTGCTTCAGTTTACTTTTTATATTTAATGCTAAGGCTCAATTTCCAGGAATGGGAGGGGCTCAAAAAGTAACTGTCAAAGGTCGTATTACAGCTGTTATTTTAGATTCGCTAACCAATAAGCCTGTAGATTACGCTACGATATCCTTAGTAAACGTTAAATCTAATAAAGCTGTAAATGGTGGTGTAACAGACGAGAAGGGCAAAATTGTGTTGCAAAATATTGCGCCAGATGAATACAAATTTATTGTGGGTTTTATTGGTTATACTACTAAAACCATCTTAGTAAAAACAACTCCAGAAAAACCAGATAATAATTTAGGTAATATTATTTTACAAGGAACTTCAAACATCCTAAATGCAGTTAGCGTTGAAGGAAAAAAATCAGTTATAGAGAATAAAATTGATCGTTTAGTTTACAATGCAGAATCTGATGCCACAAATGCTGGTGGAGATGCAACAGACGTAATGAGAAAAGTACCTATGTTATCTGTAGACATCAATGGAAATGTTCAAATGCGTGGTAGCTCAGTTAGGGTATTAATTAACGGTAAACCATCTGGTACCATGGCAAATAGTGTAGGTGATGCATTAAAAATGTTGCCAGCAGATCAGATTAAAAGTGTAGAAGTAATTACCAATCCATCTGCTAAATATGAGGCAGAAGGCTCTGGAGGTATCGTTAACATTATTACCAAGAAAAGCAATGCTGAAGGTGTTAGTGGTAATGTAAATACTTCAGTAGGTACGCGTTCAAATACAGGTGCGTTTAACTTAACTGCTAAAACAGGTCGTTTAAGTGTAAATACTTCTTTGGGTACGCAACTATCTTATCCGCAAGAATCTAGAGTGGTTTTTGGTAACCAAACTACAGTATTTAACCCAAATACAAACACATCAGTAACCACAGCTGTGCTACAAGATGGTACTTCTAAATGGGCTAGAGAAATGTATAATGGAAGCTTTGGTTTAGATTATGATTTTAATGCTTTTAGTAACATCAGCACAAATATAAAATATAATAATTTTTATAACGGCGGTCCTGGAAATTCTGCAATAGCTACAAATAATATCCCTACAGGAAATATTGCAAGTACTACAGACATGAGTAATGGAAATTTAGATTGGAATGTTGATTACAACTTAAAGACCAAAAAGCAAGGTGAAGAGTTTTCTGTATCTGGACAAGTAACAGTAGGTAAAAACAGCAATGATTTTACAAATAATTACACTACGGCTGCGGGTTTATTAATTAGCAATACTGCAAGCAATAATGTGGGTAAAAATAAAGAATACACGGCGCAAACGGATTATGTTTATCCAATCAGTAAGTCGATGATTTTTGAAGCCGGTGGTAAAGCAATTTTTAGAAATATTTTAAGCGAATATGGTGCGGGTTCTAATCAGAATTTTGATTATAACCAAAATGTTGGTGCAGGTTACAGTACCATTAGTTTCAATTTAACTAAAAAAATTCAGTTTAAAGGTGGTGTAAGAGCAGAGTATACGGCAATTGATTTTAGCAATAATAAAAATGATTATTTCAATTTATTTCCAAGTGCGATCTTATCTCAAACTATAAAAGGTAAAACAACTTTAAAATTGGCGTATAACCGTAGAGTACAAAGACCAAGTTTATCTTACTTAAATCCTTTCCGTAATGAAGCCAATCAATTTAGTGTATTTCAAGGAAATCCTTCTTTAGATCCAGAATTGAGCGATAACTTTGAATTTGGTTACTCAACTTATATTAAAGGTACAATTCTTAATGCTTCAGTTTTTTACCGCAATACGCAAAATATTATTGAGCGAATTAATAAGAACGATACATTTGGTAGAATTTTAACCACTTACGAAAACGTTGGTAAAACGCAGAGTTATGGCTTTAA
>JAIELS010000208.1 GCA_019752795.1 Sphingobacteriaceae bacterium | reverse complement strand
CTCATTTTTCGTTTAGCAGTGCATAGCAAAGCTCAAAATATGTTTGTTTTGGGTGCAAATTTAGGGATAACTACAGCTTATTTAGCTAAAGCTAATCTACAAGCTAATTTAATTGCTATGGAAGAGTGTTCAGCCACAGCAAACATCGCAAATCAAGTTTTTAAAGAGTTAGATTTGACTAATGTATTGTTACAGCTGGGAAACTTCGAATTGTCATTGCCTAAAGTTGTAAATGAAACTAAAGTTTTAGATTTAGTTTATATCGATGGAAGATATACTAAAGAGACAATTTTAAATTACTTTAATTGTTGTTTACCTAAATTCAATGAACATTCCTTATTAATTATCTCAGATATCAATAGGAGCGAAGATATAAAAGCAGCTTGGGCTGAGATTAAAAACCATCCACAGGTTACGGTAACAATCGATTTGTTCTGGTTAGGTTTAGTCTACTTTAAAAAAGGTCAAGCTAAAGAACATTTTAAATTGAAGTTTTAATCACTGTGAGCTTTGTTTCTAGTTGTTAAAATTATTTTTTTGAGATAAATATTTTTCCCGCAGATTAAAGAAGATTTTGCATCCTCATTACACTTATATTTTTTTATCTGCGTCATCAGCGGACGACAGTGGTATTAAAATATTAATCTCTGTGAGCTATGTTCATATTTGTTAGCAATACTATTTCTATCTAATCGTTTAAACGATAACCTATATTAAAAATAATTTTATTGGTTATCAGCTAGTTAACGTACTTAAACTGTTTTTGCAATTATATAACGTAAAAATCAGTTGTAAAACTGAAAACTTAGTTATATCTTTAGTTTATGGAAGAGTTAACTAAAGCAGAAGAACGAATTATGCAGGTAATATGGAAACTGCAAAAAGCATTTGTAAAAGATATCATTGACGAATTGGAGGAAGAGCCAAAGCCTCCATACAATACCATATCCTCCATTGTCAGACTTTTAGAAAAGAAAGGTTATATCAGCTATAAAGCTTATGGTAAAACCTACGAATATTTTCCTGCCATCACTAAGGAAGATTATACTAAAACTACTTTCTCCAAAATGTTCTCTGGTTACTTTGATAGTTCGCCTGCGAGTCTTTTATCTTTTATGGTAAAGGAAGAAAAATTGAGTGCGGCAGATATAGCAGAGTTAAAAGCGTTAATCGATAAAAAAGCTTAGTTATGGAATGGTTCAATTACTTATTGAAAGTTAGTGCCTGCTCGGCGTTTTTCTTAGCTTTCTATCTGTTGGTATTAAGGAAGTTAACCTTCTTTAAAATCAATCGGTTTTACTTGCTTTTTGCTTTGTTGTTGAGCTTTGTAATCCCTACTTTACAATTTACTGTAGAAAGAGAATTAACAGCTGCTCCAATAATTGAGGCTCCCGTTGTTGTGCAAAATGAAAACTTAACGGAGCAATTTTCTTTGGCTCCAATTACAGCACCAAATGTATCACTACCAGTTGAAGAATCATATAATTGGTTCAATTTATTGCCTTTTTTGTATAGCACAGTAGTAGTTGGTTTGCTTGGTTTAGCTACTTGGCGATTGTTTCGGCTGATTAAACATGCCAAACAAAATATCAAAGAAATCAACGGCTTAAAACTGGTTCATAAAAGTAATGGTTTTACCAATTGTTCTTTCTTTAACTATGTTTTTATAGATGAAAATAGTTTAACTGAAAGCGAACTTCAAATTATGCTCAGGCACGAGGAAGTTCATGCTAAGCAATACCACTCTGTAGATAAAATTATTTTAATTATTGTAAAAGCAGTTTTGTGGTTCAATCCGATAGTTTACCTCTATGATAAAGCTTTAGAGCAAATACATGAGTACGAAGCAGATGAAGTCACTTCACGGAATTTTGGTACAGCATCTTATGCAAATCTACTTTTAAGGCTGGCCGTTATAAAAAGCGATATGCCATTGGTGCATAATTTTGTGAAAAGTCCAATTAAAGAAAGAATAAAAATGTTATTTAATTCAAAATCAAAACATATGAAAAAATTATTGTATTTGCTTGCGCTTCCTATTGGAATGGGCTTGCTATGGGGATTTACTGTTGATGTTGTAGATGTTGTTCCAAAAAATAACGATTTGGCTATAAGTCAAGATCAACCTTTTATACAACGAACTAACCTTAAAACAGATAAAGGTTACACATCTGAACAAATTACTTTAAACACGGTAAATGGTAAGCCAACCAATATAAAAATAGGATATAGTGGGGAAGCATATCAAAAGGCTGAACTTTGGTTGTACATTAATAATAAGTTATATTCAGAAGAAGATGCTCAAAAATTTGACAAAAACTATATAGCAAAGCTTTCTGAAAAAAGGGGTTATGGAAGTTCTAAAGATTATAATCTCCCAGTGATAAATGCAAATAAATTCGCTTATGTCTTCTGGTTTGGGAATGAGCCTAAACTTTCCGATTATACGGCAAAGAACAGAATGTATTGGGAGAAATACAATGGTAAAACAATAGAAGGAAAAGTGATAGGCTATACTTTTTCACCTACTTCAAAAGTAGTGGATGGATTTTTGGTTAAAACAACTAATGGAGAAACCTTAAAAGCAAATGTAGAAGCGAAATTTGCCACACAAACGCAAGCAATGATTGGTAAAGATGATCAGGTTTCTATAAAAATTTACAATGCAAATTATTGGAAAGACACCAAATATCCAGTATTAACGAGTTATAAAATTTCTAAAGGTGGTAAATTGTTATATGATAGATGGCCAAAGACTGCAGCTCATCTTAAAGCTACAAATGAAGAAACACTTAATATTGTGCAAAACCAACAAACTAAAATGCTTCCAAAACCAACATTATTGTCTTCAACTCGTATGACTGTTGATACTAAAAGCAATATCAGTTATATTCAAAATGGCACTATGGAGATTTATGGAGAACAACTGATTGCAGAAGATATTACGTGGGATATGAATAAAGGAATAATAAAAGCCGAAAAAGCTACTTTAACGAAAAGGGATGGTGCCAAAATTTCAAGCCAAGCGATTGAATACGATTTAAAAAAGGGCACTTACATTAGTAAAAGTACTTCGAGTGGTTCAGTTAGTAATTCTTCTGTTTTTAATCTGTTTTCAAATTTAAATTATCAGGCAATGGATTCTACTCGTGTCTCGAAAACAGAGAACACAGTTACGCTATATGGTAAAGCCAAGGTAAATCTTGATGGTAAAATGTTAAGTGGTGATAAAATTGAAGTGAATAAAAATTCAGCGATTGTTACTGCTTATAATGCTGAGCTTACAGGTGTAGATAAGGAAATCATTAAAGCTAAAGTTATAGCATATAATACGGCGACAAAAAAAATAATGCTTAAGGATGTGTTACGTAATGGAGTATACTGGGATAGGGTAATTAATTAAATACGTTTGATGAATATCCGCCCATTCGTTTACTGCATAGAACGCATAGTATTAATATAGAATAAAAGAATAAATTCTCCCGCAGATTTAAGATTATTGATACTATCATTAAAATTATAGTTATTTCATTCTAATGATCAGCGGGAGAAATTTAAATTGGTTTAAGGTTTTTTTAATCACATAGAAACATAGGCTTGAGCATTTTTTTCTCTGTGAGATATGTGTTAAAATTAGCTTTTCTATTGCCCTGGCTGATAAGTTCGCTCTGCGTTTTTAACCACATCCTCTTTGTAAAATAACACATCCTTAAACTCTCCTTTGGCATACATAGCACCTTGGTCGTTAAAATGCTTTGAATTTGGATCGCCACTATTACCACCAGCTAAAATTGATTTTGCTTTAATTCTTGGTCCAAATTCTACTGCACAAACAAAGCTATTGCCACTAAAGCCATAACGTTTGTTGGTTTTAAATTGGTTGCTGCGGTATGATGGTAATTGTCCCCATAAAGCTGAGCCATTCCCAACAGGAATACTTGCTAAATTGTCATCGTACTTTTCCTCCATAGCTCCAGTTAAACGTTGAAAGCGATTAATTTCTCCCCAAGCAATCTGCCATTTGCCAAAACGTTTATTCAAATCGGCAATTGTAGCTTTTAATGGGTCTAGCAGTTGATTTGCTCTTGCGCTTGCTGCAAATTCAATGGTATTTTCTACTTGATCTTTTTCTCCTGGATCTATATAAACTTTTTGAATAATTGGATTTAAACGAGGAGCCCATTCTAATGCTAAAGCTGCAGCTTCTGAGGTTTCGCTAGATCTATAATCCCAATTTTTTAACAAGGCAATTGGCGCTTTCAATTCTTCTTTTAAGGGGTCGCTCTGTGGTATTGAAGCGTATGCATTTAATAATGCTGGGATTAAAACTTCAAATGCAGGCATATAACTGTCATAGCCCATTTTAATTACTTTGTCAAGATTGTATTTTGTTGGTACGCTAAACAACTTATTCGCAGCAACACCTCTAAAATTTTCTCCATCAGGCGCCATATAAGTAGGATAGTTGGCTTTATTTGGGCTGTTTGCTCCTGCTACGCTAAAAGGAGTAGAATTACAATTTTGTAACCAACCATTTGTAGGATTATAAACGTGAACCATGTCTTTAACTGCATGTAAACCTTTCCAGGCAGTTGCCGAAGTACTTCCATCTACCACATCACTCCAATTATACTTTTTATCTCTTATCGGAATAAAATTTCCGTGCCAATAGGCGATATTACCTTTTGCATCTGCATAAACTGTGTTGTTTGAGGCATTTGCTTTCATGTCCATTGCTTTTTGATAATCATCAAAATTTTTAGCTTTGGTACGTACCCAGCTTTGCACTAAACTTGCAGCATTTCTATTTTTGGCTTTCAAACTAATCCACTTTCCATCTCTTATGGCCATTACTGGTCCATTATTGGTAAAATAGGTAGTAAAGGTTTTTGTGTTTAAGTTAGCGCCCTCTAAATATTTGATGCTGATTTTTTTCTGGATAACTGGAAATTTCTTTTTATCATATTCGTAAAATAAACCTTTCTCTGTTTTGGTAATTTTCTCGGCATACATATCGGCAATATCAACGTTGTTAGAGGTATGCATCCAGCCAACATTCTCATTAAATCCTTGATAAACAAAGAACTGTCCCCAGGTTACAGCGCCATAAGCATTTAAGCCTTCTTCGCTTTGCATTTGTACTTCTGGTCTAAAATAAAAAGTAGTATGCGGATTGATATATAAAATGGCATTTCCAGATTCAGTTATACTCGGGGCAAAAGCAAAGCCATTTGAGCCACTTTGTTGGTCTTTTAAAACTGGAGCGTATGCAGTAGGTTTATGATCGCCAGTATAGAATTTTTTTAATTCTGTGATGGTTAAATTAGCCGTATTAATTGCACCAATACTTCCGTCTGTCCACATTAAAGCAAACCAAGGTTTAAATCTAGTTAATAGCGCAGGTTTAACTTTTGGGTTTTGGTACAAATAATAGTTAATCCCAGCAGCATAAGCATCTAATAGTTTTTTAAATGAAGGTTGCGCTCTGGCATAGTCGGCTTTGGCTTCGGTAGTATCAAATAACAATCGAATTTGCAAGTCGTTAAAAATATCTTTTTCGCCATTAATTTCTGAGAGTCGGCCCAATTTTTCTACATAGTTCAGTTCTACTCTTTTAAAATCATCTTCACATTGTGCATAAAGTAAACCAAAAACTGCATCGGCATCGGTTTTACCATATATATGTGGAATACCCCATTTATCTCTTATAATGGTAACTTGTTTAGCCTGTTTTTTAAATGCTTCGACTTCTGCCGTACTAAATTTTTGAGCGAAAACTGAAATTGGTAATAAAAGGAGTAGGATAAATTTTTTCATAATGTAAAATAATTTCACCAAAAGTTCTTGAGCTTGATGATAAGGCTAAGTTGAGAAATATTTTTTAGAGTAGGAGATTAATAGTTTGGTCTGTTGCTAATTTAATTCATCAACCAATGATGCCAATATACTATTGATATCAATGAACTTTCTTATTGCTAATGAAATGCTTACTTTTGCCAAAACATTAAAAATATAAAGATGAGTATTACAAGAGGACCGATATCGAAATTTATGGAGACCAACTATCTTCATTTTAACGCTGCGGCGATGATGGATGCGGCTAAAGGATATGAAACCCATTTAGATGAGGGTGGAAAAATGATGATTACCCTTGCTGGTGCAATGAGTACAGCAGAATTGGGTATTTCTTTAGCAGAGATGATTAGACAGGATAAAGTTTCTATTATATCTTGTACTGGAGCTAATTTAGAGGAAGATATTATGAATTTGGTAGCGCATTCACATTATAAACGTGTGCCTAACTATCGTGATTTAAGTCCTCAAGATGAATGGGATTTGCTAGAAAATCATTATAACCGCGTAACAGATACTTGTATTCCAGAAGAAGAAGCGTTCCGTCGTTTACAAAAGCATATTCACAAAATTTGGAAAGATGCAGATACTGCGGGTGAGCGTTATTTTCCGCATGAGTTTATGTATAAAATGTTATTGAGTGGAGATTTAGAGCAATATTATGAAATTGATCCTAAAAACTCTTGGATGTTAGCTGCTGCTGAGAAGAATTTACCAATTGTTGTTCCGGGATGGGAAGATTCTACCATGGGTAATATATTTGCTTCTTATGTAATGAAGAAAGAACTAAAGGCTACTACAATGAAAAGTGGTATTGAATATATGGGTTGGTTAGCCGATTGGTATATTGCAAATTCAGCAGGCAAAGGAATTGGATTTTTTCAAATTGGTGGTGGTATTGCAGGAGATTTTCCTATTTGCGTAGTACCTATGCTTTATCAAGATATGGAAATGGAAAATATCCCTTTTTGGAGTTATTTCTGTCAAATCTCTGATTCAACTACTTCTTATGGTTCTTATTCTGGTGCAGTGCCAAATGAAAAGATAACTTGGGGTAAATTAGATATTCATACACCAAAATTCATTGTAGAATCTGATGCCACTATAGTTGCTCCATTAATTTTTGCATGGATATTAAAAATGTAATTGAGATTTTAAAATTATTTAATAATCCTAAGCGAATGAAAATCAACAGTTTTTTTAAAAATGTTGATTTTTTTTATGTTGAGGGCTACAATTTAAATAATTTAGAATGATTATAAATTGTATTTCAGTGTCATTAATATGTCACTGGTAACGTAATAAATTTTACTTTTGTTCAAATCTTTATGAAGTGACCTCGGTCATGTGATTAACGGAGTTTAAAATAATTTTCAAAAATTAGCACAAAACACTCATTATGAGGAATATTTCATTAATTTTTAAAAGAGCTTGGAAGTCTACATTTATGTTGGCTGCTTTATCTTTTTTAATTGTAACTGGAGCGCAAGCACAAACTGATGTAGTAGAGGGTAGAACTTTATTTAAATCTAAGTGTGCTTCTTGTCATGCGCTTGACCACGATGGTACTGGACCTGCATTAACAGCAGGGGTAAATAAGCATGATGATGCATTCTTGATTCCTTGGATTAAAAACAATGCAGCTTTAATTGCATCTGGCAACAAGGAGGCAATTGAAACGTCTAAATTGAAAGCTTCAGAAATGACAGCTTTTCCAACTTTAACTGACGCACAGATTTTAAACATTGTAGCTTATGCTAAAGCAGGTGAACCAAAAAAAGTAGCTGAAGCTGGTGCTGCAGGTGCGGTAGTTGATGAAGGTGTTTCTAATCTTTCAATTGTTGGGGTAATTGCAATTATTATCCTTTCAATTATTGTATTGGTATTTTTAGGTCGTGCAGTAAAAATGTTAGAGCGCTTAATCTTACAAAAACAAGGTATTGAAGTTGTAGAAGAAGAAAGTGTTTCTTTAGCAGTTGGTGTGCGTGGATTATTCAAAAATAAAAAATTCGTATTCTTCTCTGTATTATGCTTAGTTATGGTACTAGGTTCTTTCGGTTGGATGGGAATGTGGGAAACCGGTGTACATACAGGTTATCAACCAGTACAACCAATTAAATTTTCTCACGAATTACACGCAGGTATCAATCAAATCGATTGTCAGTATTGCCATAGTGGTGCATTTAAATCTAAAAATTCTACTATTCCTTCGTTAAACGTTTGTATGAACTGCCATAAAGCTGTACAGAAAAGAGGTGAAGATGATCAGATTTCTCCTGAGATCATGAAAATATACAATGCTTTAGGTTATGATGCTGATAAACAAGAGTATGATAAAACTAAGGAGAAACCAGTAGAATGGGTTCGTGTGCATAATTTACCTGATTTTGCTTACTTCAATCACTCACAACACGTTGTAGTTGGTGAAGAAGCTATTCGTAAAGAAAAAGGTTTAAAACCAACCGATCCAGTTTGTTTCGCTTGTCATGGTCCGGTTGATACAATGGATGAGATTTATCAATATTCTCCATTAACTATGAAATGGTGTATCAATTGCCATAAAGATGCAGATATCTCTGGTAAGAAAAATGATGCCTTCTATGCGAATATTATTTCAGCGCATGAGAAAATTAAAAAAGGCGAAAAAATTACTCCAGCAATGTTGGGTGGTTTAGAGTGTGGTAAATGCCATTATTAATAAATAGAGTTTAGTAAGAACGTTCGATAAACAGTAATAGAGCTTAAATGGAAAGCAATAAAAAATACTGGAAAGGCCTAGAGGAGTATAAAAACACTCCCGATTTTGTTGAAAACAACAAAAACGAATTTGCTGAGCCAATTCCAATAGAAGATGTTTTAAATGAAGCAGGGTTAAGTACAGTTACGCCACGCCGCGACTTTTTAAAAGCCTTAGGTTTTGGATTAGGTGCTGTAACTTTGGCGGCTTGTCAAAAAGCGCCTGTACATAAATCAATACCTTATTTAGTAAGACCAGAAGAGGTTGTTCCAGGTATTCCTAATTATTATGTATCTACATATAATGGTAATAGTGTTCTGGTTAAAACTGTAGTTGGTCGCCCAATTAAAATTGAGGTTAATCCTGCTGCAGGACAATTTAGTACGGGTACCGATGCTCAAGCGCAAGCTTCAGTATTAGACCTTTATGATGTTTCTAAATTAAAGTCACCAGCTTTTGTAAAAGGTGGTGTTACCGAAGAAACAACATGGGAACAATTAGATAGCTTTGTAAAAGCAGAGTTAAATAAAGCGCAAGCATCTGGTAAAAAAATCCGTATTGTTTCATCAAGTTTAAATAGTCCATCGGCTAAAGCGGTTATTGCAGATTTCTCTGTAAAATATCCAACTACTAAACATGTTCAATACGATCCAGTTTCTTATACAGGTATTATTAAAGCCAATGAAAATAGCTTTGGTAAAGCTGTATTACCTAAATATAATTTTGATAAAGCTGACTTAGTTGTAAGTTTTGGAGCAGATTTTTTAGGAACATGGATTAGTGGTGAAGAGTTTACCTCTCAATATGTTTCAAATAGAAATTATAAATCTTTAGAAAAAGGTAAAATGTCTCGTCATTTTCAGTTCGAAACTGGAATGAGTTTGACTGGTACCAATGCTGATACTCGTGTTCCAATTAAATTATCGGAAGAAGGGCCGGCGTTAATTAGTTTATATAATGCTATTACTGGTGGAAATTTAGCTGGCGGTTCATTGCCAAATAATACTACTGCAAGTAAAGTAATTAAATTAGTTGCTCAGGATTTATTAAAAAATAAAGGCAAAGCCTTAGTCGTTGCTGGATCTAACGATGTATCTACACAAACTTTAGTAAATGCAATTAACGTTGCTATCGGTAGTTATGGTACAACAATTGATTTAGATAATGCTTGTAAACGTTATGAAGGTAACGATGCAGAATTTGCAGAATTGATTAATGAAATGAACAGAGGCGAAGTTGCTGCTGTTTTCTTCTTAAATTCAAACCCTGGTTATGATGCAATTAATGTTAAAGCATTTAAAGATGCTTTAGCTAAAGTAGCATTAAAGGTTTCTTTCTCAGATAGAGATGATGAAACTGCTGGGTTATGTGATGCAATTGCGATTACGCCTAATTATTTAGAATCATGGGGTGATGCAAATACATACGAAGGTTTCTATTCTATTATTCAGCCTACAATTAATCCAATATTTAATTCTCGTCAAGCAGAACAAAGTTTATTAGTTTGGTCTGACGCTGCTGTTCAAGATTATTACCAGTATGTGCGTAACAATTGGGAGAAAAATATTTTACCTGTAGTAGGTAAAAATTGGAATGACTTATTACAAACAGGTTTATTCGCAACAACAGCTAAAACTGCGGGTGCTTATAGCTTCAATTTATCTTTAGACGCAGTTGCTACCTCTATTGGAAATAGTAGTAAAGCATTAGCTAAAGGTAATGGTAAAGATAAATTAGAGTTACATGTTTATCAAAGCACTGCAATACGTGATGGTAAACAAGCCAACAATGCATTCTTACAAGAATTACCTGATCCTGTTTCAAAAGTAACTTGGGATAACTATTTAGCTTTAGCACCTAAACAAGCAGAAGCTTCTGGTTACAAAGAGTTTGATGTAGTTACAGTTAAAGGCGAAAATGGAACTTCAATTGACTTGTCAGTGTTAATTCAACCTGGTCAGGCAATGGGAACTGCTTCTGTAGCTTTAGGTTATGGTCGTTCTAAAGTTGGTAAAGCTGGTAATAATGTAGGTAAAAATGCTTATCCATTCTTAAATTTTAGTAACGGTACTTTAAGCTATGCCACAACAGTTAGTTTAAGCGGAACTGGAAGAACAGAGGAGTTAGCACAAACGCAAACACACTATTCTTTCGAAGGTAGAAATATCATTCGCGAAACAACTCTAAAGGATTATTTAAAAGATCCTGCAGCTGGTTCTGGTAATCACCATAAACATAAAGTTTACGATTTATGGACAACAGATAAACATGAGAAATTAGGCAATGACTGGGTAATGGCAATCGATTTGAATGCTTGTACTGGTTGTGGCGCATGTATTGTTGCTTGTAACGTAGAAAATAATATTCCTGTTGTTGGTAAAGATGAAGTTCGTAGACGTAGAGAAATGCACTGGTTGCGTATCGATCGTTACTATAGCTTTAACGATGAAAAAACTGGTAAAGATGTAACTGAAGAAAAAGAGATTGCCCATATGGACAATTTAGATAATGTTTCAGTTGTTCACCAACCAATGATGTGTCAACACTGTGATCATGCACCTTGTGAAACAGTATGTCCGGTATTAGCAACTGTACACTCTTCAGATGGTTTAAACCACATGGCTTATAACCGTTGTGTAGGTACACGTTACTGTGCTAACAACTGTCCATATAAAGTACGTCGTTTCAACTGGTTTAACTACTGGAATGATTCACGTTTCGATAACTATTTAAACAATGAATTTACACAATTGGTATTAAATCCAGATGTTACTACACGTTCTCGTGGGGTAATGGAAAAATGCTCGATGTGTATTCAACGTATCCAAGCTGGTAAATTAACAGCTAAAATGGAGAAACGTGCTTTAAAAGATGGTGATATTAAAATGGCTTGTCAGCAAGCTTGTTCAGCTAACGCGATTATCTTTGGAGATAAGAATGATCCAAATTCAGAAGTATCAAAAGCATTAGCAAGCGAACGTATTTACTATGTTTTAGAAGAGATAAACGTACAACCAGGTATTGGTTATATGACCAAAATTAGAAATATAGATTCAGAAACTAAAGAAGTACACGCGTAAGCGCATACTTAGCAATATTAATTATGTCAGGACATAACGAATCAATTTTAAGAGAACCATTAATTACTGGTAAAGACATCACGTATGCGAAAATTACGGATGACATTTTAATGCCAGTAGAAAATAAACCAAACAGAGCTTGGTGGATTGGTTTTATCGTTTCACTTTGTGGTGCTTCGCTTTGGGTATTTGCCGTTAGTTATACTTTCTGGTTTGGTATCGGAGCTTGGGGCTTAAACAAAACAGTAGGTTGGGCTTGGGATATCACCGGTTTCGTATGGTGGGTAGGTATTGGTCACGCAGGAACACTAATTTCGGCAGTACTTTTACTCTTCCGTCAGAATTGGCGTAACTCTATTAACCGTTCTGCAGAGGCGATGACAATTTTCGCCGTTATTTGTGCGGCAACATACGTAGTATCTCACATGGGTAGACCATGGTTGGCCTATTGGGTTTTACCTTTACCAAACCAATTCGGTTCACTTTGGGTTAACTTTAACTCACCATTAGTATGGGATATGTTTGCAATCTCAACATACTTCTCTGTATCATTATTGTTTTGGTATACAGGTTTATTGCCAGATATTGCAACAATTAGAGATAGAGCAGTAGGTATGCGTAAAAAAGTTTATACTGTTCTTTCTTTCGGATGGAATGGTAACGTTAAAACTTGGCAACGTTTTGAAACAGTATCATTAATCTTAGCGGGTATTTCAACTCCATTAGTACTTTCAGTACACACTATTGTATCAATGGACTTTGCAACTTCGGTAATTCCGGGTTGGCACACTACAATTTTCCCTCCTTATTTTGTGGCTGGGGCAATTTTCTCAGGCTTTGCAATGGTGTTAACTTTATTATTGGTAGCACGTAAAGTTTTAGGATTAGAAAATTACATCACCATGTTCCACATCGAATCAATGAATAAGATTATCATCTTAACGGGTTCGATTGTAGGTGTGGCTTACTTAACAGAATTTTTCATTGCATGGTATTCTGGTTCAGAATATGAGCAATATGCATTCATTAACCGTGCTACTGGTCCATATTGGTGGGCATATTGGATGATGATGACTTGTAATGTAATTTCTCCACAGTTGTTGTGGTTCAAAAAAATACGTACAAGTATTGCAGCAACTTGGATTTTATCAATTGTGGTAAACATCGGTATGTGGTTTGAGCGTTTTGTAATTATTGTTACTTCGCTTCACAGAGATTATTTACCATCAAGTTGGGCAATGTTTACGCCAACATGGGTTGACGTAAGTGTTTTTGTAGGTTCAATTGGCCTTTTCTTCACTTTGTTCTTATTATTCTTAAGAGTATTGCCATCTATTGCAATTGCAGAGGTAAAACTATTATTAAAGAGCGCAAGTGAGCAATCTAAAATGGAATTGATCAAAGATGGTCACTTAGATAAAGAACAAGTAGCAGAGTATATTGAATCTTTAGATAAGTTTGATAGTGTTAAACAAGAAGAATACGCAAAAATATAACAATGAGTAATATCAAATATATTTTAGGCAGTTTCGGTGATCCGGACGAGATGATGCATGGCATCGAAAAGTTGCAGGAAAATAACATCAAAATACATGATGTATATACGCCAATGCCTATTCACGGAATTGAAGCAAAATTAGGGATTAAAAGATCTAGGTTAGATATAGCTGCGTTCTTTTTTGGAATTACAGGTACAATAACTATGCTAACTGGAGTTTATTTGGCTACTGTTGTAGATTGGCCGATTAATATTGGTGGAAAAACGCATTTCGCATTGCCAGATTTTATTCCAATAACTTTTGAGTTAACTATTTTATTTTGTGCCTTTGGCCTAGTAGGATCTTATTATGCGTCTACCCACTTGTTTCCGGGAAGAGCACCAAGAGTAATGGATTTACGTGCAAGTAATGATCGTTTTATTATTGCAGTAGACGCTAAAGAAAATACAGATCACACTAAAATTGACGAACTATTAAAAGGAGCTGGTGCTTTAGAAGTTAAGCATAATGAAAGGAAGTATATTAGCTATGAATAAGAAATATATAGTTTACACCACATTTAGTGTATTAGTTGCTGTGGTAATGCTTTCGGCTTGTAGAGATAAAAGAAGTACAGGTTTAGAATATGCAAGAAATATGTATGATCCGATTGCTTATAATCAAGATCAGCCAAACAAAAACTTTGCAAATGGAGCAACTGCACAAACTCCACCAGCGAATACAGATCCAATAGGTTTTGTAAAATACGAGTATGCGAATACTAAAGAAGGTTATGAAGCTTCTGCAGCATTAGTTAATCCTTTAGCTGCAACTGAACAAAACCTTTTAGAGGGTAAACATTTCTATACTGTATTTTGCTCACCATGCCATGGTGAAAAAGGAGATGGTCAAGGGCATATCGTTAAATTAGATAAAGGTATATCCGCAGTACCAGCATATTATGGACCTGATGCCAATTCATCTAGAGGTGGCGCAATGTCTACTATGCCAGCTGGGAAAATTTATCATACCATTGTGTATGGTTTAAATGCTATGGGATCTCATGCCTCACAACTTACCCCAACAGAAAGATGGAAAGTAGTGATGTATGTTCAACAATTACAACAAACAAAATAAGAAAAGCAAATTAAATGGGAACTCATCATTATAATTTAAGTGAACAATTTGAGTTTACAGGCAAGGTAAAAATACTGAGCATTGTAGGTATCTTAATTGGTGTTGGCGCAATAGCTTATGGTTTTATAAGTGACGCTCACGAGCGTACATTCGCTAACCTGTTACTAATGGCATATTACTTTGCATGTGTATGTATGTCTGGGGCTTTCTTTTTAGCCGTACAATATGTTGCACAAGCAGGTTGGTCTGCATCAATTCTTCGTGTACCGCAAGCAATGGCTAAAACATTACCAATTGCCGTAATTATTTTATTAGCGGTTATCGGTTTAGGTTTATATACACACAATTTATATCACCACTGGGCTGATCCAGAGCTGCTTGTAGAAGGTGGAGCTAAATATGATAAATTGATTGCTGGAAAATCAGCATTCTTAAATATACCTTTTTTCATGGGTAGACAAATTGTTTTCTTAGGGGCATATAGCTTCTTCGCGATTAAATTTGCACAATGGTCTGGTCAAGAAGATTTACATGGCGGTTTAGATTATTACAGAAAAGGCTTTAAAAATGCTTGTATCTTTTTAGTAATTTATGGTTTTACAACACCAATATTTGCTTTCGATACAATTATGTCATTAGAAGCACATTGGTTCTCTACTATGTTTGGTTGGTATAACTTTGCAGCAATGTGGGTAAGTAGTTTAGCAACTATAGCAGTGATTATCATTTTGTTGAGAAAAGCTGGTTACATGCAGTGGGTTAACAATAGCCACTTACATAACTTAGGCCAATTTATTTTTGGTTTCTCTATCTTCTGGACTTATGTTTGGTTCTCTCAGTTTTTACTGATTTACTATGCAAATATGTCTGAAGAGACAGTTTATTTCTATAAACGTTTCAATAACTACGAATCTTGGTTCTATATTAACTTAATACTTAACTTTTTAACGCCATTATTATTATTAATGGATCGTGATAATAAAAGAAGTGAAAATATCTTACTAACAGTTTCAATAGTAGTGTTGTGTGGTCACTGGGTAGATTATTATCAAATGATTATGCCAGGCGTTTTCGAGTTTGGCCCTAAGGTTATTGATGGTAAACCAGGTAGTGGTTTTGGTTTTATAGAAATAGGTATAGCTTTAGGTTTTATAGGTTTGTTTACTTACACTGTTTTAAGCGCATTAAGTAAAAAAGCCTTGGCACCTAAAAACCACCCGTTTTTACAAGAAAGTTTAAATCACCACTTGTAATACTAAGGTTTAGAAATATATTAATTAATATAATAAAAGTACAGCGTACTACTTTTAAGAAAATGAGATTAAGAAAATTAATAAATAATAAAATAATGGCGGCTTTAGCAGTAATATTTACTGCGTTTGCAAGCACCAGTGCATTTGCTCAAGCAGCAGCTGCTGTCGAAAAACCTGTAGATATGGGGGAGGTTCACAAATCTTTTCTTTTCTATGTATTGTTATTCTTGTTGGTATGTTTGTTTATTGCCATAGTAGGTAAAGCCATTAGGGTTTATGAATTAACTCGTGAGAGTGAAGGCAAATCAGAAGGAATAAATTGGAACATGGTTAATGGTGTTCTATTTGCTGTTTTCTTAGTTGTAGGCTTGTACGGAGTGTATTGGGAATATACAGTTCATGGAAATATGCTTTTACCAGAAGCGGCTTCAGAGCATGGTAAAAAGATTGATGAGATGTTTAACTTAACATTAATCTTAACTACAGTTGTATTTATTATTACACACATTGCTTTATTCGCATTTGCTTATATTTACAAAAGTAATGGTAAAAGAAAAGCTTATTTCTATCCGCATAACAATGCTTTAGAGCGTTTATGGACTATAATTCCTGCTTTAGCGTTAACTGTACTTGTTTTAATGGGTTTTTTAACTTGGAGATCTATTTTTAATAAAATTGAAGATCCAAAGAATTTGCCATTAATTATCGAAGTTACTTCTTCTCAATTTCAGTGGGATGTTCGTTATCCAGGAGCTGATGGTATTGTAGGTAAAAAGAATTATAAATTAATTACAGGCATAAATGCACTTGGTATTGATTTCAATGATAAAAATAACTTAGATGATCAATTTGCGGATGAAATTGTGCTTCCTGTAAATAAGCCAGTTCGTTTTGCATTGACTAGTAAAGATGTTTTGCATAGTTTTTATATGCCTCATTTTAGAGTACAGTTAAACACGGTTCCAGGTATGACTTCTTATTTTGAGTTTACCCCAACCATTACTACTGAAGAAATGAAGGTAAAAACTAATGATCCTAAATTTAACTATATTTTACTTTGTGCGAAAATTTGTGGAGCTAATCATTTTAACATGCAGAAAAATGTTAGAGTTGTTAGTGAACAAGAATATAAAGAATGGGTTATTAAACAAGGTACTTACTTAACTAACGATTTAAGAAAAGTATTTAAATTACCTGTAATTGCTGAACCTGCAGCTCAGCCAGTTAAAGCTGATACAGCTGCAAAAGATACCACTGCAAAAACAAATCAATTAGCTTTAAAAAAATAATAATACTGGAGAGCCCTTATTATGTCAACTATATCATTACAAGATAAACACCACGATAATCATGATGATCACGGTCATGACCATCACAAAGAAACTTTTATAACTAAATACATATTTAGTCAGGATCATAAAATGATTGCCAAGCAGTTTTTAATAACTGGTATAATTATGGCGGTTATTGCGATGTTGCTTTCTATTCTATTTAGATTACAATTGGCTTGGCCGGATAAAAATTTCCCAATTTTAGAAACTTTTTTAGGTAAATGGGCTGAAGGTGGTAGAATTAAACCCGATTTTTATTTAGCATTGGTTACCATACATGGTACCATTATGGTATTCTTTGTACTAACCGCTGGCTTAAGTGGTACTTTTAGTAACTTATTAATTCCTTTACAATTAGGGGCAAGAGATATGGCATCGCCGTTCTTAAATATGCTATCTTATTGGTTCTTCTTCACTGCTTGTGTAATTATGATGGGTTCATTCTTTATACAAACAGGCCCGGCAAGTGCTGGTTGGACGGTCTATCCGCCACTGTCAGCTCTCCCTAAAGCTATAGATGGTTCAGGCTTAGGTATGACAATGTGGTTAGCTAGTATGGTTTTATTTGTTGCATCATCTTTAATGGGTGGTATTAACTATGTAAGTACTGTATTAAACATGCGTACTAAAGGAATGGATTTATGGAAAATGCCATTAACAATTTGGGCATTTTTCTTAACAGCTATTTTAGGTATTTTATCATTCCCTGTTTTAGTTGCAGGTGTGGTTTTATTGATATTCGACCGTAGTGTAGGTACAAGTTTCTATTTATCAGATATTGTACTTGGAACTGAAATTTTACCTAATGAAGGTGGTTCGCCAATTTTATGGCAACACTTATTCTGGTTCCTAGGTCACCCAGAGGTTTATATTGTAATTATGCCTGCTTTAGGTATTTCATCAGAAATTATTTCTGTAAACTCTAGGAAACCAATATTTGGTTACCACGCAATGGTTTACTCATTAATTGGTATTACTACGCTATCATTTATAGTTTGGGGTCACCATATGTTTGTAACAGGTATGAATCCTTTGTTAGGTGGTGTATTTATGATTACAACATTAATTATTGCAGTTCCTTCTGCAGTAAAAACATTTAACTATTTAGCTACCTTATGGAGAGGTAACATCAGATTTACACCAGCTATGTTATTTGCTATAGGATTAGTATCATTCTTCATCTCTGGAGGTTTAACTGGTATTTTCTTAGGAAATGCAGCTTTAGATATTAATTTGCATGATACTTATTTTGTAGTTGCTCACTTTCACTTGGTAATGGGTTCTGCTGCAATATTTGGTATGCTTGCAGGTGTTTATCACTGGTTTCCTAAAATGTTTGGTAGACTGATGAATGAGAAATTAGGTTATTTACATTTCTGGATTACATTTATTTGTGCTTACTTGGTATTTTTCCCGCTTCACTTCTTAGGTTTAGATGGAGTGCCTCGTCGTTATTATGCATTTACTGAGTTTGAATTCATGAACAAATGGTTAACTGTTAACGTATTTGTAACATGGGCTGCAATTATTGCCGCATTAGCACAAGTTGCTTTCTTATTCAATTTCTTCCATTCGATTTTTAAAGGTAAAAAATCTACTCAAAATCCTTGGGAAGCAAATACTTTAGAATGGACAACACCAGTTGAGCGTTTGCATGGTAACTGGCCAGGAGAAATCCCAACTGTATATCGTTGGCCTTATGACTATAGTAAGCCAGGTGCAGAACACGATTTTATTCCACAAACTGTGCCTTATTCTCAAACGATGAGTTCTAACTTGCCACACGATTTTGAGGGAAATACGGAGGCAGAAGAAATACAAAAAGAATGGGATGCTAAAAACAAACCATCAACAGAAACAGCAGAATAAACTAAAAACTAGTTTATAAAATATAAATAAGGTATCTGCGGAAGTGAATAAGCTTGCATCGGATACCTTATTTTTTTAATCTATTTACACACCCATGATTACTAAATCTGAGCAAAGATTTATTAGGATTAATTTCATAACCATTGTTGTAACACTATTGGTCATTTTGGCTGGTGGAATTGTTCGCAGTACTGGTTCTGGTATGGGTTGTCCGGATTGGCCGAAGTGTTTTGATCAATATATTCCACCTACTTCTGTTTCTCAATTACCAGCAGACTATAAAGAAAAATATGTTGCTGGAAGAGTAAAAAAGAATGAAAAATTCGCCAATCTTTTAGAAAAGATGGGCAAACACGATTTGGCGCAGAAGATAAGAAATGATCAAAGTATAACAGTACCAGAAGAATTTAATCCAGTAAATACTTGGATTGAATATGTAAACCGATTAACCGGTGTGGCATTAGGTATATTCCTTTTTATAACTGCTTACTTCTCTAGAATATATAAGAAAACAGCGAAACGCATTTTGGTGCTCAGTATCTTCAATATTTTTGTTGTTGGGCTGCAAGGTTGGTTAGGGTCTATTGTAGTTTCTACAAATTTAACACAATGGGTGGTTACCGTACACATGTTATTGGCTTTAGTTATATTAGCTATTTTAATTTATACTTATACTTATGCTAGGCATTTACATAAAGAGCGTAGTGTAATTATGTATCGAATTTTGTGGCTTAAAGGTTTTTTAGCATTTACCATCGTTATCACTATTGGGCAAATTATTTTAGGCACTGAAGTAAGAGAAGTAATCGATACCATTGCTAAATCACTAAATTTTGGAGCCCGAAACACATGGGTTGCCAAGGTTGGCGATATGTTTATTTACCATAGAGATTTAGCAATTTTGGTTGCAGTTTGTAATTTTATAGTTTATAAAATGGTTATAGACCGTTTTAGTGGTAAGGCTTGGCCTTTGATGACGGCTAATTATATCATGATTACTTTGTTTGTGCAAATTGCTTCAGGCTTTTTATTGTCTTATTTTTCACTACCACCGTATGCTCAAACAATACATCTTTTATTTTCGATGATCATGTTTAGTTTACAATACTATTTATTCTTATTAGTTTACCGTACAGATACTTACAAATCAAATTAAGAAAAAAGATTGAAACAGTTTATTTCAGACTTCTCGAAACTTATTAAATTTAGACTAACATTTTTAGTTGTTTTTTCTGCGTCTGTTACTTTTTTAATCGGCTCTAAAATTCAGATTGATAGAGGAATTGTAGAAAGCATCAATTGGGGTAATTGGCTAATTCTAATTGTAGGAGGTTTTTTAGTTACAGGAGCGGCAAATTGCTTTAATGAAATTATTGAAAAAGATTTAGATAAATTAATGAATAGAACCAAAGATAGACCAATGCCTGCTGGTAGAATGACTACAGGACAAGGTTTGGTTTTAGGTTTAATAATGGGTATTTTAGGTACTTGGTTGTTGGGTAAATTGAATTTAGAAACAGGTTTAATTTCTGTATTTTCAATTTTGCTTTATGCATTTGCTTATACACCTTTAAAACAGAAATCGCCAATCGCCGTTTTTGTTGGCGCTATACCAGGTGCTTTGCCGCCTCTTATTGGTTATATTGCTGCTATTGGCGGTCAATCTGAAATTGGTTATGTGCCTGTCGATTACCAAATAGCAGTGATTTTATTTTTAATTCAATTTGTTTGGCAGTTTCCACATTTTTGGGCAATTGCATGGGTATTAGATGAAGATTATAGTAAAGCTGGTTTTAGGTTATTGCCAACTAAAAAAAGAGATAAAACAAGTGCCGTATTTACTTTTGTAAGCACATTAATTTTAATACCAGTTAGTTTGTTGCCTACATTTTTAGGCTTTGGTGGATATTATATAGCAGGAGTATCTATAATTGCAGGTTTATTGTTTGCTTGGTACGCTTATCAATTGGTTGTGAAAATGGATATGCCTAGTGCAAAAAAAGTAATGTTTTGCTCTTTCTTTTATATTCCTTTGGTACAATTAGTTTTATTATTTGATTTGGTAGTTTAAAGATTTTGAGATGGATAATATATTACAACAACAAGATTTAAAATTTGATGCTAAACCTAAAAAGTTTGTGGTTTGGTTATTTGTAGTATCATCGACAATTATGTTTGGTGGTTTTACAAGTTATTATATCGTTTTTGCAGCATCTAAGGGTAAGGGGCATGGATTAGTCTTACCAGATGCTTTTATGTACAGTACGGCTATACTGTTAGGCAGTAGTATATTTTTATTTTTAGCTACAAAAGCTTTAAGAAGAGGTAATAGAAAATCTCAACAACTTTTTTTATGGGTTACTTTAGCTTTAGCTGTAGTTTTTGGATATTTACAATTGCAAGCTTGGTCTAGTTTATTTCAGAGCGGTGCCACATTAATTAATAACAATGCAGCAATTTCTGTAATATACGTAGTGTCAGGTATGCACTTATTGCATATTATTGGAGGACTTTTCTTTATTATGTCTAGCCTTTTAGGCTCTTATAAAGGCATTTCTGAAGAGAAAGCGATTTATCGTCAAGAAATTACCTCAATTTTTTGGCATTTTATAGATATATTATGGATATATCTGTATGTTTTTTTACTTTTGAACAGTTAGATTATTAAACAAACTATTATACGATTAAAAATGGATTCATTATCAAAATTAGACCAAGTTAAAACTACGCCATGGGCAGGTGGACGTTCGCCGTGGAATGTAGAATATGGTAAAATCATGATGTGGTTTTTCTTGTTATCAGATGCTTTCACATTCTCATCTTTATTGGTTTATTATGGTGCGCAACGTTTTACTAAGTTTACTTGGCCAGATCCTGATCACGTATTTCAGTCTATACCTGGTATTGCAGATAGTGGTTATCCCCTAGTTTTTGTAGGTATCATGACTTTTATTTTGATCATGAGTTCTGTAACAATGGTTTTAGCCGTTGAAGCAGGTCATAGAAGAAGCAAAAAAGAAGTAATTTGGTGGATGGTTGCTACCATTATTGGTGGTTTCATGTTCTTAGGTTGTCAAGCTATAGAATGGACACACTTACACCACGAAGGTTTCTGGTGGGGTTCAATCCCTACACCTGAAGAATTAACACATTTCTTTAACGGACCAGTTTCTACAGTTGCTGCACAACAGTTCGCTAATTTATTCTTTACAATTACTGGCTTCCACGGTTTTCACGTATTTAGTGGTGTGATTATTAATATTATAATTTTAATAATGACTATAAATGGAACATTTGAAAAACGCGGTCACTATTTAATGGTAGAAAAAGTTGGTCTTTACTGGCACTTTGTAGATTTAGTTTGGGTGTTTGTATTTACATTCTTCTATTTAGTTTAATTATCGTTTTATCAATAAAATATTATGTCAGAGCAAAACATACATACAACAGAAGAGCATGCACACGATGAGCATGCTGGAATGAGCAAAAAAAGAATTTGGCAAGTTTTCTTTATTCTATTAGGTATAACTTTAATAGAATTTATAATTGCATTATGGGCTATACCTGGAAAACACATGTCTCAAGGTGTAGGTAATTATGTATACATTGCTTTAACCTTATTAAAAGCTTATTATATTGTAGCATATTTTATGCACCTAAAATTCGAAAAATTAGGTTTGCAATTAGCACTTACAGTATCATTTATATTTATTATTTATTTCATTGTATTGATGTTAATTGAAGGTGGTTATATCCACGACCACATGCCTCAATTATAATGAAGTATAATCCTATAAAAAAAATATTAATCCTGGTAACCATTTTAGCGGTACCGGGATTTTTGTATTATTTACTACAAGAAAAAGGCAAGAACAGGTATAAGCCATTAGCTATTTATGGGCCAAAACAAGTTGCATCTACCTTTCATTCTGTAAGAGGTAAACAAATACCAGATACAATTTATCATGTTATAGCAGATTTTAAATTAGTTAACCAAAATACTGATACCATAAGTTTAGCTAATTATCAAGACAAGGTTATTGTACTCAATCTTTTATACACAAATGGCAAAGGATCAGGTATTGACTTTGCCAATAAAGCTATGGGAGTATTTAGTAGTGTATACGAAAAGAACAGGATGGTTCATTTAGTGGGTTTAACTATTGATCCAGTGTATGATAAACCAGCTGTTTTGGCTCAGTATGGAAAACAGATTGGTGCAAATCCTCAGAAATGGG
>JAIELS010000020.1 GCA_019752795.1 Sphingobacteriaceae bacterium | reverse complement strand
AAATTAATGAAACGGAAATTGCGAACACCAATCAATTTGTACACTTTAAAAACCAGGGTGAAGAAATTAAAATAGAAGCCTTAGAGCAAAGTGTATTATTAATTTTAAGTGGAGAGCCTATTAATGAGCCAATTTCGGCTTATGGTCCATTTTTAATGAATAAACCTGAAGAAATACAACAAGCAATTGCAGATTACAACAATGGCAAATTTGGTTACTTAGATGAATAAATATTAATTAATTTCTTTTTTTAAGCCGATAAGAAGCTACAGCAATTATCGGCTTTTTTATTTTTTATTAATTAAGCAAACTGCATACGCCACCACTCCTTCTTCTCTGCCCACAAAACCCATTTGTTCGCCAGTTGTTGCTTTAATAGAGATATCTTCAACAGAAATATCAATTGCAGTAGCAATAATCTCTTGCATTTTAGGAATATATGGGTTTACTTTAGGTGCTTCTAAACACAGCATTGCGTCAATATTTCCAATTTCCCAACCTTTTTCCTTAATCAATTTAACAGTTTCTTGTAGCAGTAACACACTACTTACGCCTTTCCATTGTGGATCTGTATTTTTAAAATGAAAACCTATATCTCTTAAATTTGCGGCTCCTAAGAGTGCATCGCAAATGGCATGTAATAACACGTCTGCATCAGAATGACCAAAAGCACCTTTATGATGCTCCAAATTAACTCCACCTACAAAAAATGGATGATTGTCTTTTAATTGGTGAACATCGAAACCAAAACCAATTTTAATCTTCATTATTTACTGTTTCCAAAATTAAATAGCAAACTAAATCTTAGTGTATTTGCTAATGGACTTTTTTGAGGGTTTGCAATTAAATAAGCGAAATCTATATTAAATACATTGTATTTTAAACCAGCTCCCAAAGTAAAATAGCGCCTATCACCTTTTTCTGGTGCTTCGTAAAAATACCCTGCTCTTAATGCAAATTGCTGGTTATACCAATACTCTGCACCCGCACCAATACTTATTTCTTTTACTTCTTCACTAAAACCACCTGGCGCATCTGCAAAAGACCCAAACATACCAGATAAAACTGACCTATCAGTATCTTTACCAGAAATAATATTACCATTACTATCTCTTATTGGTTCTGTAGGCGCCATTAGTTTATTAAAATCTAAAGCAAAAGTAAATTGACTATAATCGTCAATAATTATTGTAGATGCTGCACCTAACTTTAAATTAGTAGGTAAAAAATATTCTGCCCCTCCATCGCTATAGCTCATCTTAGTACCGATGTTCGAAATATTTAAACCAGCAGAAAGAATCGCATCTTTAGCAAATAATATCGTCGGTTTTTTATAGTAGGCAGACACATCAACTGCAAAAGCTTTCCCTGGCCTAGCACCTTGAATACCACTTACCTGTGCAGAGTTAAGATTTGAATAAATATACCTTGCAGTAGTTCCTAATGAAAAATCCTCACCAAATCTTTTAGAATATGTCAAATCAAAGGCAAATTCGTTAGGATTTGCAATTCCATTATCAAGCCCACTAGGGTCGGTCAATTGAATTTGACCTAAAGAAAAATAACGTAGAGAAGCACCGATAGCGTTTCTTGCATCTAATTTATAAAAACCACTTATATAGGCGAGATTAATATCTGGCACTAAACTTTTTAACCAAGGACTATAAGAAGCAGAAAAACCGTATGGTTTGTCTAAAAATGCCAATTTAGATGGATTTATACTCATTGTGTTGGCGTCTGGCTGAACAGCAACGCCAGCCTCACCCATACTACCCGCCCTAGCATCTGGAGTAATTAATAAAAATGGAACTGCTGTATATACATTATTAGCTTGGCTTCCATTTGTTTGAGTACCAGTTTTAACTTCCTGAGCTTGTAGTTTACTACAAAAAATAGCTAAGGGGAGCATACCAATGGCGATTGTACTAAAGTACTTTAAATTCATTTTTTGGATATAGGTATTTACTAGTATGCAAGTTAATATTGAAATTACTCATTTCAAAACAATAAATAGGGTATTTTAAAACTTTGATTAGAGAATTACATAACGCTAACTTACCTATAAATGTATAAAACATTATTCAGTTTTTGTTGCGTTAAAAACATTAATTATTTTTAAATTAAAAAGATAGTGTTAAAAGTATTCTTTTGGTTAAACACATCAAATACCTATTAATATTAATTATTCTTTAACTTACGATAATATATTTTTGTAAAATAGATAAAATACAACATTAAAAAATTTGGCATATAGCTTCATTTTTGTGTAATTTTATCTTTTTAGTCTTATTGAGACAATACTTATGAAAAAAACAGTTCCATATTTATTCACTTTACTTATTTGCATTATAGTTCTAAGTGCATGTAAGACAGGAAAAAATTCTTCATCAATTTCAAATAAAACCGGATGGGCAATTGAATCAAATTCATTGCTTGATAAAGCTAACGATAAAATTGGCCCAGGATTAATAGCTATTGAAGGCGGTAAATTTATTATGGGTGGTAGCGCTGTTGATATTCCGGGTCAGGATTTAAGTAATTACAATTACAAAAGAGAAGTTACTGTGAGTTCTTTTTATATGGATGAAACTGAGGTTTCAAATGGCAACTGGTTAGAATATTTGAAATGGATAAGAAAGAGTTTTCCGACAGATGAACAATATTATTACGAAGAATTACCAGATACATTGGTTTGGCGTAATCCACTTTCATTTAATGAACCTTTTGTAAATAATTATCTTAGACATCCATCATTTGAGGATTATCCAGTGGTAGGTGTAAGCCATGATCAAGCAGAAAGATACAGCGTGTGGAGAACGGATATGGTAAATGAAAAACTATTAAGAGATAAGGGATATATGAGTCCTTTAGCAACTGCTACTAAAAGAGATAAACCTTTTAATACAGAAGTATATTTAAACGATCAAATTGATGACAAAGGACCAAATGCTAAAACTGACCTGAGTGCAACAGCAGCTGGTGGAGCTCCAACGATTAAAAGAAATGTGCGATTAGAAGATGGGGTAATTTTACAACCTTATCGTTTACCTACAGAGGCAGAGTGGGAATATGCTGCTTTAGGCTTAATTGGAGAGAAATACAAAGATCAAGCTGAAAACACAAAGCCTTTTCCGTTTAATGGTTTAGGCATTACTTCTGACAGGAAAGGGACTAAAGGTCAGATCATTGCTAACTTTAAAAGAGGAAAAGGAGATTACATAGGCGAAAGAGGTAGTAAATACGATGGAGCTGCATTTACTCAAAATGTAAAAAGCTATTTACCAAATGATTTTGGTTTATACAATATGGCTGGTAATGTTAACGAATGGGTGGCCGATGTTTATCGTGCAGCTACTTTTGAACAGGCAGATGCTTTAAACCCTTTTAGAGGAAATAATTTTCAAAATAAAGATAGAGACCCTAAATCTGGTATTTTAAATATCGATAAATTTGGCAAACCTGTTATGATAAGTGCCAATTCTGGCAAAAAACAAACTTGGGCTGAACTGCAAGCAAGTAAAACTGCGGGTGATGAAGTATATAACCCAGATCAGCGTGGCTACCGTGATGAACAATCTTCATTATATGGCATAACCACATTAGTTAATGATAAATCTAGAGTATATAAAGGCGGTTCTTGGAATGACCAAGCTCAATGGCTAAATCCAGCAACAAGAAGGTATTTACAACAAGATGAGTCTAGTGCAGATATCGGTTTCCGTTGTGCAATGACGATGCTTGGTACAATATCTACTAAAAAATAATTTATTACCGAGAGTTATAATAACATGATATAAAACAAAATAGGTGCACTAGGCACCTATTTTGTTTTATGAGAAACTGATTAATAATTCGTTCTTTTCTACTTTATTACCTTGTTTAATCTCTATTTTTTTGATGATTCCATCCGTTGGAGATTTAATCATGTTTTCCATTTTCATGGCCTCTAGCACTAAAAGATTATCTCCTTTCTTAACTTCATCGCCTTCGGTAACTAGCACACTTAATACCAAACCAGGCATTGGTGCTTTTATCTGTAGAATTTTGCTAACGGCTAAATTATCCATACCTAATTGTTTCAACAATTGATCGTATTGATCTTCTACATTTAGCGTATAAATATTTCCATTAATTTTTATAATTGCTTTTTTCTCTTCCTTAATTAACTCTACTACTTCAATTAAATAAGATTTGTTTTGATACAAAATATGAGAACTATTTTTATTTAAAATAATTTGATCTAATTCAACAACCTCGTTATTAACTGTGAGTTGCTTATTTTCTGTTTTTACTACAAAATTATACTTTTCGTTTACCTTTACTTGATACATATTTATTGTGTTAAAGCATATTGAACTAAATTAGCACCCATTTTAAGCGCTTTATTTCTACTTTCTTGTGTGTCTGTAGGATATGTGCCAAAATCTTCCCAACCATTCCCCAAATCGCATTCGTAAGTGTAATAACAAACAATTCGTCCTTCCCAAAGTAAAGCAAAACCTTGTGGATTTTTCCCATCATGTTCGTGTATTTTTGGCAAACCTTGTGGGAATTTAAATTTCTGATTATATAGTTTATGATTAGCAGGTAATTCAACAAAACTCAATTCAGGAAAAACCTTTTTCATTTGCGGGCGAATAAACTTATCCAAACCATAATTATCATCTATATGCAGAAATCCACCACCAATTAAATATTTTCTTAAATTTTGAGCTTCTTGGTCATTAAAGATAACATTTCCATGCCCTGTCATATAAACAAATGGATAATTGTAAAGTTCAGCACTACCGACCTCCACTATACTTTCGTCAGCAATAAAATTTGTACCGATATTTCTATTGCAAAAATCAATTAAATTAGGCAGAGCAGTTCTATTTCCATACCAATCTCCACCGCCACTGTATTTAAGTTTACCCATTTTATAGGTTGGGGCAGTGAAACTAGTTAGCAAGACTAAAGCTAAAAGACTAAAGACTAAAGCGAGAAGCCTTGCTTTACAACCTAATAATTGATAACTGATAACTGATAGGATCATCTATTTATAAAATTCAATTCAAAACACGCAGCCAAAGCAGCTGTTTCTGTCCTTAACCTTGTGTTACCTAAAGTTACGGGTTTATACCCATTCTGCAAAGCTACATTGAGTTCTGCAGGGGTAAAATCTCCCTCTGGACCAATTAAAATTAAATAAGATTGATGAATGTTAACGATTTGATTGATATATGGCTTTGCTCCATCCATACAGTGTGCAATAAATTTTTCTGTCTCTTTATTTTTTGTAATGAAATCTGCAAAAGAAATAGCTTTATTTAGTTGTGGGTGGTAAGCAGTTAAGGATTGTTTGACAGCAGAAGTGATGACCTTTTCTAATCTTTCTTCTTTAATAATTTTGCGTTCAGATCGATCGCAAATAATAGGCGTAAATTCATCAATGCCAATTTCTGTCGCTTTTTCTAAAAACCACTCTAACCTATCTATATTTTTGGTAGGGGCAATAGCAATGTGCAAATGGTGGTTACGTTTACCGTATTCTTTCTGATGTTCAATTACTAATAACTGAACATGCTTTTTACTAGCTTCATTAATTTGAGCTTTATAAAGCCCTCCTCTGCCGTCTATTAGATGAACAACATCACCTACTCCTAAACGGAGTACCTTACTGCAATGTTTACTTTCTTCTTCGTTTAATGTGTAATTATTCGAGTTTATATCTGGAGTATAAAAAACATGCATTAGCTTTGGTTTTAATGCGTATCTACCATATCACTTTTGTCAATTACCAACTCTAGTTTAATGGTTTCTATATTTTGTTCCGTTTTCTTTAAAATTGTAAATAGGTAGCCATAGCATTCTTCATTATCACCAACTTCAGGAATTTTACCAAATGCATGAGAAACTAGTCCTCCAATAGTATCAAAATCTTCATCTTCTGGTAAATCATGTGGTAAATGTTCATTTACATCATAAACAGTAGCATAAGCATTAATAATAAACTCAGTATCGGATATTTTTTCTACTGTAGGTTTCTCCTCATCATATTCATCTTGAATTTCACCTACAATTTCCTCAACAATATCTTCAAGTGTAACCATTCCAGCGGTGCCACCAAATTCATCAATTACAATAGCAATTTGTATCCTCTTTTGTTGCAGCTCGCTTAATAAATCATTGATTTTTTTAGTTTCCGGCACAAAATACGGCTTACGTATAATATCACTCAACACCCAATTTTTATTTTTTGCCAATAAAGGCAATACATCTTTAGCGTGAATAATACCTATAATTTTGTCTATAATATCATCATAAACTGGTAAGCGAGAATAACCCTCAGAAATGATTTTCTCTACTACTTCTTCTTTGGGAGTACTTAATTCGATACCCGATATTTTGGTACGAGGCACCATAATGTTCTTTACCACGCGTTCATTAAAGTCGAAAACATTTTTAATTAACTCGTGCTCATTATCCTCTAAAGCACCGCTTTCTTTCCCTTGATCTAATAAATATTGTAATTCCTCGTTACTGTGCAATGATTCATGACCTGCTGCCGTATCAATCCCAAATGGTCTCAAAATTATTGCAGCAAAACCATTTAAGATCCATATAAATGGTCTAAACAAGATATAGAAAACTTGAAGAGGCACAGCTATAAATAACGTAGTAGCTACTGGACGTTGAATGGCTAATGATTTTGGCGCTAATTCTCCAAACACAATATGCATAATGGTAATTACAGAAAAAGCAATTACTGTTGAAATGGTTGTAATTAATGCCTCGCCTATTCCAAAATTAACTAATGCATCATGAATAATTTCATGCATTACTTTTTCACCAACCACACCTAAACCAAGAGAAGCTAAAGTTATACCTAGTTGTGTGGCTGCTAAATACCCATCTAAATGTTGAAGTATATTTTTCGCCATTTTGCCGACACTACTGCCGGTTTTGGCTTTAATTTCTATTTGAGAGGCTCTAACTTTTACAATAGCAAATTCGGCCGCTACAAAAAATCCATTTAAAAACACTAAGAACAATGCAAATATCAATCGCCATCCAATTGACCCAGGATCGGTATCTACTGGAGTTAATACGGCTAAGATTGATGTTGGTAAATATCCGGTAAAAGATGTAATTACCAACGAGCAAATGGAATCGTAAATCATTTTTAAACCCTAAATTTTTTATTGTAAAGTTCAACACTTTCTTGTATCACTTTGTGTGCATAACGTACACCTAGTAAATGTTCTATTGTAACCTTTTTTTCTTCTAATGCTTTATAATCTTGAAAGAATTTTACAATTTCTTTCATGGTATGCGGTGGTAATTCGTGCAAATCATTGATATAATTTACAGACATATCATTTTTTGCAACAGCAATTATTTTATCATCTTGCTCTCCATTATCTACCATGTGCATAACTCCAATAACTTTTGCTTCAATAATAGTCATTGGATAAACGTCTACCGAACATAATACTAAAATATCAAGCGGGTCATTATCGTCGCAATAGGTTTGAGGGATAAAGCCATAATTTGCAGGGTACATTACAGAAGAAAACAATACCCTATCTAATTTAATTAAATTAGACTCTTTATCTATTTCATATTTTGCTTTAGACCCTTTCGGGATTTCTATAATTGCATTTACTGTTTCTGGTAGGTTTGAACCTGGAGAAACACTATGCCATGGATGATGATCTTCTTTACTCATTTTTTTCTTCTTCAATCTCTGTTTCATCTTCATCACCATCTCTATTTACTTTCTTTTTCACAAAAGTGACGATTAAAGGTATGGTGGTTATAAAAATGAAACCTATAATAATATAAACTAAATATTCTTCTATTTGATGAGCAAATCTCTTACCCAAAAAATAACCCAACAAAGTTAAGGATGCTATCCATATTATTGCACCAACAATGTTATAAAATGCAAATTTTTTAACATCGAGTTTTACAACTCCAGCAACAATAGGTGCAAATGTCCTAACAATCGGCACAAATCTACCCATAATTAAAGCAAACGCTCCTTGCTTTCTGTAATATTTTTCCGCGGCAATTAGGTATTTCTTCTTAAAAAAAAAGGTATCCTTTCTTTTATAGAGCAATGGTCCTGTTTTTTTACCGAACCAATAACCCGTAAAATTGCCAGATATAGCGGCAATAATTAAACCAAACACCAATACATAGATGTTTACATCTAATCTACCAGTGGCAACAAACATGCCAGCTAAAAATAAAAGATAATCTCCTGGTAAAAAGAAACCGAAGAACAAACCGGTTTCCGCAAAAATTACGAATAAAACAACATAAAAGCCACCCTCTTTAAGTAATTTCTCAGGGTCTATAAAATGCTGTAGTGAATTCCAAAATTCTTGCATATTTGAATTATTCGTAAAACTACAAATAATTTTCTATATCATTAGTCTATATCAAATTTAAAATAAGTGATGGATAAACCCCTAATAACAAGGTAACTATTAAAGACAACACTAAAACTATTTTATATTGAAATGGTGCATCTAAAACAATTTCCTCTCCATCTTTAAACCACATTGCCACCACAACTTTAAAATAATAGTAAAATCCGATTAGTGCATTTAGAATAGCAATAACTACCAATGTAACTTGGTAATTCTCCATTACATTTAAAAACATTACATACTTACCTATAAAACCAGCTGTAAGTGGAATACCCGCCAATGAAAGCATTGCAACAGTTAATGCAATAGCAACTAGCGGATTTTTTTTACCTAAACCATTAAAGCTATCAATACTATCGCCTCCTGTTTTTTGTTTAACTAAAATTAAAACAGCAAAAGCAATAATGCTTGCAAATGTATACGCTGCAGCATAAACCAATACATTACTAGCAGAATTTGCAGTAAGCACAATTAAAGAAAACAACATATAACCAGCATGAGAAATACTAGAGTATGCTAGCATTCTTTTAAAGTTTTTTTGAAAAAGTGCAGTGATATTACCAACACACAAAGTGATAATCACAATTACCATTAATGCTGGCATCCAAAAATCGTGCAAAGGCTCAAAAGCACCAGCAAACAATCTTAAGAAAGCAGCAAAACCGGCAGTTTTAACAACCGTAGACATGAATGCTGTGATTAATGACGGAGAACCTTCATATACATCTGGTGTCCAAAAATGGAATGGAGCTGCGCCAACTTTAAAGCATAAACCAATCATCATTAATATCACACCTGGATAAAACAAAGGAGATATCGATTTCACATTATTAACCAAATAGTCTTGAATTACACTAATACTAAAAGAACCAGTAGCTCCATAGATTAAAGTTATCCCTAATAATAAAAATCCTGTAGAAAATGCACCCATTAAAAAGTACTTTAATGATGCCTCATTAGAAGCAAAATTTAACTTCCTAATGCCTGCCAAAATATACAAACTTACCGACATGATTTCTAAGCCTATAAAAAGCATAGACATATTCTCATAAGAAACCATAATGATTATTCCACAAAGTGAAAATAAAATTAAGGTGAAGTATTCTGCTACATTATCACTCCCCTCTGCAAAATAACGTTGAGTTAATAGAAATATAAAAAAAGTTCCAATAATAGAAATTGTGGAAAATGCCAAAGCAAAATTGTCCATTTTCATCATTCCATAAGAAACAATATTGTTGTTCCAAGACATTCCAACAAACCCAAGGGCTACGATTAAGCCAATCAAAGTTAATGGCAATAAAGCTTTCTTAGCTTTAAACAAGCCTGCGTATAGAACTATAAAGGCTGTTACAGCGATGGTTATAATTATATTCATTTTAGTTTAGGCCTTTTAATTTTAGTTGTTCTAATAAATGTTGTACAGATGCTTCAGATAAATGCATAATTGGTTTTGGATAAACACCAATTAAAATAATTAATATACAAATGCTATACAATACAATTTTTTCTGATCCTTTAATATCTGTAAAAGTTCTTGTCAGTTCATTTGTTTGACCCAACATTACTTTTTGATATAGTCGCAACATATAAACTGCAGCAAATATAATGGTTAAACCTGCAATGGCACCCAACCAAATGTTGTAGGTATAAACGCCATAAAGCAATAAGAATTCACCAATAAATCCATTAGTTCCTGGTAAGGCTACTGTACCCAATACAATAATTAAAAATGTAATTGCCAACTGTGGAGCAACTTTTGCTAAACCGCCAAGCTCTTCAATTTTATTTGTTTTAAGGCGAGAATAGATAATATCTAACACGAAGAATAAACCAATTACATTGATACCATGACTTAGCATTTGTACCATTGCGCCTTGCATCCCTTGCATATTGATTGCAAAAATACCAGCAGCAATTAAGCCAACGTGAGAAATTGATGAATAAGCGACTAAACGCTTTGCATTCTTTTGAGTAAAAGCAATTACTGAGGCATAAACAATTCCGATAACAGAAAGTATCATTGCTACACACATCCAATCGTTGACACCTTGTGGTACAACAGGCAATAACCATCTTATCAAGCCATAAATACCCATTTTTAGCATAATACCTGATAAAAGCATGGTTCCGGCTGCCGGAGCTTCGGTATAGGTATCTGGTTGCCAAGTATGAAAAGGGAAAATTGGCATTTTAATTGCAAAAGCAATAAAGAAAGCCCAAAACACCCAACCTTGTTGATATTTATCTAATTCTAGTGAATAAAATGCATTGATATCAAAATTATGCGCTGGATTTTGCAAGTATAAATAAATGATACCTAGTAGCATGAAAAGTGAACCCGCAATCGTATAAACAAAAAACTTCATGTTTACTTTAATACGATCTTTTCCGCCCCACATTGCACAAATAAAATAAATTGGAATTAGTGCTGCTTCCCAACCGATATAAAATAAAAAGCCGTCTAAAGCAGTAAAAACTAAAAGTAATCCACTTTGCATAAATAGTACTAATGCATAAAAAGCATTAGCATTTTTATAGTCGTGTTTAAAACTTGCCAATATAATTAGCGGCATTAATACGTTGGTTAAAATAACCGTAATTAAGCTAATACCATCTAAACCAACATGGAAATTAATTCCCAATTGTTGGATCCAAGGATAATTTACAACAAACTGCGTAGTTGCATCTGGAGTAAACTGTGTAACTAAACCAATGGTTACACATAACGATGCAAGTGCAAATCCTAAAGCACTTATTTTAGCAGCGCCTCCTTTAATAAAAGAAGTAACAATTGCTCCTGCTAGCGGTAAAAATATGAGTAGTATAAGTTCCATTTATATTTGTTGAACCGATTTTTAAGCGATAGATAAATAAGTATACAATAACAAAGCGACGATACCGAATACCATCATAAATATATAAAAACCAACGTTTCCAGATTGTAAAAGGCGTAAACCTTTACTTCCTTCATTAGCTGTCCAACCAAAGCCATTAACTAATCCGTCAATTAATTTTTTATCAATAATACGATAGAAGAATTTTGAAAATGCATCTAAAGGTTTTGTGATGATGGCATCATAAATCTCATCTAAATAGAATTTATGATAAGAGATTTTAGCAAAAATTGAACGCTTACCTTCATCAGAGACAGGAACATGCGCATTTTTCACATATCTAGTATAAGCATAAAGTAAAGCAATTACAGCCGCTAAAACAGAAACGCCCATCAATCCAAATTCTGTAGTATGATCTAAAGTTAACTCATGTTGAGCAACCCCTGCTCCTGTTAACCAATGTGCTAACCACTCATTTCCACCAAATACATGAGGTACATTAATTAATCCACCAACCGCAGCTAAAACAGCTAAAACTATTAGCGGTATGGTCATGTTACTTGGAGATTCATGAACTTTTTCTTCGGCATGATGCGTTCCTCTATATTTACCAAAGAAAGTTAAGAACATCATTCTGAACATATAGAAAGCTGTTAAAAATGCCGTGATTAAGCCAATTGCCCAAAGCACTTTATTTTCTTGATAAGCATGTGCTAAAATTTCATCTTTAGAGAAGAAACCCGAAAATGGTGGTAAACCTGCAATTGCAATTGTACCAATCATCATCGTAGCAAAAGTAATTTTAAGCTTCTTACTTAATCCACCCATGTGGCGCATATCTTGTTCATGATGCATGGCATGAATAACTGAACCTGCACCTAAAAATAACAATGCTTTAAAAAATGCATGTGTAATTACATGGAAAAACGAACCTGTATAAGCACCAACGCCCAAGCCTAAAAACATGTATCCTAATTGAGATACGGTAGAGTAAGCCAATACTTTTTTAATGTCTGTTTGTGTTAAAGCAATTATCGCAGCTACTAAAGCGGTAGCTGTACCTATAATAGCGATAATATTTTGGGTAATTGGTGCTAAATCAAATAATACGCTAGAACGAGCAATCATATAAATACCAGCAGTTACCATTGTTGCAGCGTGTATTAACGCTGAAACTGGTGTTGGTCCAGCCATTGCGTCTGGCAACCAAGTAAATAAAGGCAACTGTGCAGATTTACCACAAGCACCAATAAATAATAATATGGTAATTAATGTAAGTGTAGCAGCACCAGGCATCATGTTGGCGGCCAAAGGAAATACTTTAGCGAATTCTACACTACCAAATGTGGTAAAAATTATAAACACCCCTAAAAGGAAGCCTAAATCTCCAATTCTATTCATTACAAATGCTTTTTTTGCAGCACTCGCATAACTATCGTTAGTATACCAAAAACCAATTAATAGATAAGAACATAAACCTACACCTTCCCAACCGATAAACATCACGATATAGTTTGAACCTAAAACCAAAATCAACATAAAGAAGATAAATAGATTTAAATAGGCAAAGAACTTACCAAATCCTTCGTCAAGGTGCATGTAACCAACAGAATAGATATGAATTAAAAATCCAATTCCTGTTATAATTAGCAACATAATTGCACTTAATGGATCATATAAAAATGAAAGTGGAATATGTAAGTTAACTACACTAATCCAATCAAAAAGCTCTACTGGAAATTGTTTTTGTGTACTACCACTTAATTCAAAGAAGAGCACTAAACTCAATATAAAAGAAGCCAGTATTGTACCGCTACCAATTATACCGATTAGATTTTTGCTAAACGTATTTCTGCCTATGCCATTAATTACAAAGCCTAATAGCGGAAGCAGGGGGATTAACCAAAGTAAACTATTTATCATCTTCTATATAATTACCACTTAAGGCGATTTAACACATTAATATCTATCGACTGCGTATTTCTGTAAACCATTACAATAATCGCTAGTCCTACTGCAACCTCAGCTGCTGCCAAAGCCATAATAAAAAATACAAAAACTTGTCCAGATGGATCGTTATGATGCACAGAAAAAGCAGTTAGCAACAAATTAACAGAGTTTAACATTAACTCTATCGACATAAAAATTACAATTGCGTTTCTACGTGTTAATACACCTACCACTCCAATTGTGAAAATAATTGAACATAACCAGATATAATGGTTAAGCGGAACGCCTTGCATGGTTTGAGTTAAATTATCCATTAAATTTCTTCCTTTTTAGTTAACAATACTGAACCAACCATTGCAGTGAGTAATAAAATTGATGACAACTCAAACGGCAGCATGAAAGTGCCAAATAGCTCTTTACCTAAGTTTTTAACCAATCCTAAATTAGGGTTTTGCAAAACTAAAGGGCTATTAATAGACACTGCCTTTAAAGAGCCAACCAAAGTAACAATTAAACAACCACCAGCAATTACACCTAAAATTTTAACTAAAGCCTTTTTATTGGGTTCATTTTCTTTATTTAAATTCAATAACATCAATACAAATAGGAATAGAACCATAATTGCTCCCATGTAGACAATAAAGTTTACAACCGCTAAAAATTGTGCATTTAACAACACATAGTGAACTGTAAATGTAAAAAAGGTAAGGATTAAGTATAAAACGCTATGCACTGGATTTTTAGAGAAAATCACAAGTAAGGAGCATACAATACTTAATGTTGCTACGAAATAGAATACTGATGTACCCATTAATTTTTTTGTTTTAGTTAGTAAGTTACCTCGTCGTTGCGAGGTACGAAGCAATCTTTTTTATTAAGTCTATTGCTTTAGGATTGCTTCGTTCCTTGCAATGACAAATTTATATTCTATTTTACCTCCAAAGGAGCTTCAACCAGTTTATCTTTTCCGTAAATAAAATCTTTACGCAGATAATCAGATGGCACAATTGGTCCATCTAAATAAATTGCCTCTTTAGGGCAAGCCTCTTCACATAAACCACAGAAAATACAACGTAACATGTTGATTTCGTATACTGCGGCATATTTTTCTTCACGATATAGATCCTTCTCTTCTGGTTTACGTTCTGCAGCAATCATTGTAATTGCTTCTGCAGGGCATGATAATGCACATAAACCACAAGCAGTACACCGTTCTTTTCCTTCTTCATCTCTTTTTAAAGAGTGCATTCCCCTCCAGTTAATTGAGAACTCTCTTACTTGTTCTGGATATCTAATGGTAGAACTTTTCTTAAAAAAGTGACTCATTGTCGTCCCTAAACCCTTAACAATAGCAGGCAAATACATTCGTTCTGCAAAGTTAAGTGGTTTTTGTTCTAATACTTTTTTCTTATTACTTAAGGATTCCATAGCTCTCTCTTAAAACTTATTTACAACAGCGATAACAATTCCTGTAATTACAATATTGGCAATTGCTAATGGGATTAACGTTTTCCAACCCAAATTCATTAATTGATCATAACGGAAACGAGGGATTGTCCAACGTACCCACATGAAGAAGAAAATGAATGCAAATATTTTAAGGAACAATACTAAAGTTCCTAATAAAGCTGCTGTATTTGGACTTACCAAAGTAGCAACCCAATCCATACCTGGGTAGTTGTAACCTCCAAAGTATAATGTAGCCATTACTGCAGATGAAACAAACATATTGATATATTCAGCAAACAGGTAAAAACCAAGTTTCATAGAAGAATACTCAGTATGGTATCCACCTATTAACTCTGTTTCACATTCTGGCAAATCAAATGGTGCACGATTAGTTTCAGCAAAAGAACACACCATAAAAATGATAAATCCAAGTGGTTGATATAACACATTCCAATGCCATCCGTGTTGTTGTGCAACAATTTCTTTTAAACTTAAGGTGTTAGTCATGACTAATAAAGCGATGATAGACAAGCCCATTGCAACCTCATAACTAATATTTTGAGAAGCTGCTCTAATTGCACTTAATAACGAATATTTGTTATTAGATGCCCAACCGCCAATCATTACGCCATAAACGCCTAAAGATACTACACCGAAAATATACAACACACCAACATTAATATCGGTAACTTGTAAAGGAAATGCTTTACCATTTATTGTTAAATCTTGTCCCCATGGAATAACCGCCGTACCAATACAAGCACAAAGCATGGCTAAACCAGGTCCAATCATAAATAACCACTTACTGGCATTTGTAGGAACAATCTCTTCCTTCATAAACATTTTCACGCCATCGGCTAATGGTTGCAAAATACCAAATGGACCAGCTCTATCTGGACCTAAGCGATCTTGTAAAAAAGCGGCCACTTTTCGCTCTGCATAAGTAGAATACATCGCAATTACCAAACTAATGGCAAATAAAATGGTTACCAGCAAAAACTTCCCTATAACGTAATTTATATCCATTAGAATTTAGCGGTTTTTTCTAGTTCAACTTTATTTGCTTCTTGCAAAGCAAGATTTTCTTTAATTACTGGTAAAGGCTTGAAAGTGTCGTAATGATTTGATGAGATTACAGAAGTATCTGAAATATGAGTAGGATGTTCAATCACCCAATCAGCCGTTGCTTTTTTATCAAAGCGACATTCATTACAAATAAATTCTTCAACTTCTCCAAACTGATCTTTACGAGCGGTAACACGCAAAACATCTTCTCCTTTATACCAAAGCGTTACTTTACCATTACATTTTTCGTGGTTGCAATTTCTATGCGCATCAACGGGCTTAGTAAACCAAACTCTATTTTTAAACCTAAAGGTTTTATCAGTTAACGCTCCTACCGGACAAACATCAATTACGTTTCCAGAGAAATCGTTTTCAACTGCTGTTTGAATATAAGTAGAGATTTCTGAATGATCGCCACGATTTAAAATACCATGCACACGTTTATTTGTAATCTGATCTGCTACAAAAACACAACGATAACACAAAATACAACGATTCATGTGTAATTGAATTTTATCACCAATATCTATTCTTTCGAAAGTACGACGTTCAAATTCGTATCTGGTTTTTTGCAAACCATGCTCGTAACTTAAATTTTGTAAATCACATTCTCCAGCCTGATCGCAAACTGGGCAATCTAAAGGGTGGTTGATTAACAATATTTCTACTACACCACTTCTTGCTTCTAAAACTTCTGGCGAAGTAATATTTTGCACTTCCATACCATCCATTACTGCGGTACGGCAAGATGCTACCAATTTTGGCATAGGACGAGGGTCTTTCTCAGAACCTTTGCTTACTTTAACGATGCAAGTACGACACTTACCTCCACTACCTTCCAATTTAGAATAATAGCACATTGCAGGTGGCACGATATCTCCTCCTATTTGCCTTGCAGCATTTAAGATTGATGTACCTGGCGCTACCTCAACGGTTATTCCATCTATGGTTACTTTAACTAAATCGCTCATGGTTAAAGATTATCCTGTTTAACTTCTTCAATTTTTTTTTCTATCGGAACAGCGTAATTGGCAATACCATAATTACAGCTTTGACTTTTAACTGGCTCTTTTACATGCCATTCAAATTCATCTCTAAAGTGTCTAATTGCACTAGCAACTGGCCAAGCCGCTGCATCGCCCAAAGGACAAATTGTATTTCCTTCTATTTTACGTTGTACATCCCATAACAAATCAATATCTGCTGATGTTCCATGTCCATGTTCTAATTTATGCAAGATTTTCTCCATCCAGCCTGTTCCTTCTCTACAAGGAGAACATTGACCACAGCTTTCATGATGATAGAAACGTGCAAAGTTCCAAGTATTTCTAACAATACATTGATCCTCATCAAATGCGATAAAACCACCAGAACCTAACATTGTTCCAGTTGCAAAACCACCTTCAGATAACGATTCGTAACTCATTAAACGAGGTTCACCGTTAGCATATTTAAGTGTAAGATTTGCTGGTAAAATTGGCACCGAAGACCCTCCTGCTACTGTAGCCTTTAAACGTTTTCCGTTTGCAATACCGCCACAATATTCATCAGAGTAGATAAATTCTTCAACAGGTAAGCCCAATTCAATTTCATAAACACCTGGTTTTACCAAGTTTCCAGAGGCTGATATTAGTTTTGTACCTGTACTTCTACCAATACCAATTTTTGCATATTCATCACCACCATCATTAATGATAGGAACAACGGCAGCAATGGATTCAACGTTATTAACTACAGTCGGACAACCATATAAACCAGCAATTGCTGGGAAAGGTGGTTTGATACGAGGATTACCTCTTTTACCTTCTAATGATTCTAATAATGCGGTTTCTTCTCCACAAATATAAGCTCCACCTCCTGGCTGCACATAAAGTTCTAGATCATATCCAGAACCTAAAATATTTTTACCTAATAATCCAGCGGCTTTGGCCTCAGCAATTGCTTTTTCCAAAATGCGAATTTGAGGCATCATTTCTCCACGAACGTAGATGAAACTTGTTTTAGCACCTAATGCAAAACTAGATACAATCATTCCTTCAATTAGCGCATGAGGAATATAGGTCATTAAATAGCGATCTTTAAATGTACCAGGTTCAGATTCATCTGCATTACAAACTAAATAACGTTCTACTCCTTCTGGCTTAGCCAAAAAACTCCATTTCATTCCCGTTGGGAAACCTGCACCACCACGTCCACGTAAACCAGACTTCTTAACCTCTTCCACAACCTCTTCAGGTGTTAAAGTTTTTAAAGCCTTTTCAACAGCACGGTAACCGCCTTTTTGACGGTAAACATCTAGCGTATTAATGCCAGGTACATTGATATGTTCTAGTAATAGTTTACGTCCCATTATTTTTTGCGTAAATCGTCTATTAATGTGTCTACTGATTGTGGAGTTAGGTTTTCGTAAAATGTGTACTCAGGGCCAATTTGTAAAACTGGACCATAACCACAAGCTGCCAAACACTCTACACCTCTCCAACTAAATAAACCATCTTTTGTTACTTCACCTTCTTTAACACCAAGTTTAGCTTCAATATGATTCATTATTTTTTCTGCACCAACTAAGCAACAAGGCCCAGTACGGCAAACTTCTAATACATACTTACCTTTTGGTTGTAAAAAGTACATCGAATAGAAAGATGCCACTTCATACACTTCAATTGGCTCGATATTTAAAATTTCTGCAACTTTATCCATTGCGGGCACACTTGTCCAGCCTAACTCTGCTTGTACCAAATGTAAAATAGGTAGCAAAGCTGATTTATGTTTCCCTTTTGGATAACGTTTAATAATTTCGTCAGCTTCGCTTAACAAAGTTGATGAAAATTCTACAGGTTGTTGTTCTTCTACTTTAAGCATCTAATTCTCCTGCAATTATGTTCATGCTACTCATATTAATAATGGCATCTGATAACAGCATGCCTTCACTCATTTTTGCAAACATTGAATAATTAATAAAACTTGGTCTTCTAAAATGTAAACGGTAAGGTGTTCTACCACCATCGTTTATTAAATAAAAACCTAGCTCACCGTTACCACCTTCTACAGCATGATAAACTTCAGCTTTTGGCGCATCAATTTCACCCATCACAATTTTAAAATGATAGATTAATGCTTCCATATTATTGTATACTTCTTCTTTAGCTGGCAAATAAAATGCAGGAACATCGGCATGAAATACACCTTCTGGCTCTAATTTTATCTTCTCTAAAGCTTGTTTTATAATACTCAAACTTTGCCACATTTCCTCGTTCCGCACTAAATAACGGTCATAAATATCGCCACTAGTACCTACAGGAACTTCAAAATCAAAATCTTGATAAGAAGAATATGGTTCACTTACACGCACATCATAATCTACACCTGTTGCACGCAATAATGGACCAGTCCATCCATAACTTAACGCATCTTCTTGGCTTACTTGGGCAACGCCAGCCGTACGATCAATAAAAATGCGGTTACGATTTAACAAGCTCTCAAACTCTTTTAAAGCAATTGGATAGTCTATTAAAAATTTATTGATTTTTGCAAAAGCGATATCATTAAAATCTCTTTCTAAACCGCCAATACGACCAATATTTGTCGTTAATCTAGCTCCACATATCTCTTCAAAAATTTCGTAGATATGTTCTCTAAACTGGAATAAGTAAAGGAAAGTTGTGGTTGCTCCTGTATCTTGAGCAATAATGGTATTACAAATGATATGATCTGCAATTCTTGATAATTCCATAATAATTACCCTAAGGTAATCTACACGTTTTGGAATTTGAATATTTAGCAATTTTTCTACCGTCATGTGCCATCCCATATTATTAATAGGAGATGAGCAATAATTTAAACGGTCTGTTAAGGTAGTAATTTGATAGAATGGGCGATGTTCTGCAATTTTTTCAAATGCTCTATGGATATATCCAATAGTAGAAACACCACTCACAATTCGCTCTCCATCCATTTGCAAAACGTTTTGAAAAACGCCATGCGTAGCAGGGTGAGTTGGCCCTAAGTTTAAGGTTACTAATTCGCTCTGCGGATCGTTATCTGTATATACTGGTTGATTATGCTTCATGATTTATCTACCAAAGTATTCATCCTTTTTGTCAACTCTATTAGGGTCTTCTAAAGGATATTGTTTTAACATTGGATGCACATTAAGCTCATCCATATTTAATATTCTTCTCAAATCTGGGTGTCCGTCAAACTTAACCCCAAAAAAATCATAGGTTTCTCTTTCCATCCAATTAGCCGAATTCCACAAAGATGAGGCTGTAGGGATTTTTGCATCATTTTCATGAAGAAAAACTTTAATACGAACTCTAATACCGCTAACCATGCTATGTAAGTGGTAAACTACTGCTATCTGATTTGTATTTGGGTAGTGAACAGCCGTTAAATCCGTTAAAAAATTAAAATTAATTTTCCCATTCTCTTTCAAGAAAGATAAAACATTAATAATCTTATCTTTTGTGGTAGAAAAAGTTAGCAATCCGTAAGGTTCTGTCACATCAAAAAGTTGCTCGCCAAATTTCTCACCTAGCAAATCAATAATTTCTGTATTTGTTGCTTTAGCCATTATTCTATTCCGTAAGAAGCTAACATTTGTTTGTATTGGTCAGAATGTCTTCTTCTGCCCGATTCGTTTTTTACCAACTCTTGAATTTTACCAAAACCATCTAAAATAGCTTCAGGACGAGGAGGGCAACCTGGAACGTATACATCAACAGGGATAATCTCATCAATTCCTTGCAATACTGAGTAAGTATCAAAAATACCTCCGCTAGATGCGCAAGCGCCTACAGCAATAACCCAACGTGGCTCTGCCATTTGCAAATAAACTTGCTTTAAAACTGGAGCCATTTTCTTAGCAATAGTTCCCATTACCATTAACAAATCTGCTTGGCGAGGTGAGAAACTTAATCGTTCTGCACCAAAACGACCAAAATCATAATGCGAACCCATTGTGGCCATAAATTCTATACCACAGCATGAAGTAGCAAATGGCAATGGCCATAAGGAATGAGAACGTGCCAAACCAATCACTTTATCTAAAGAAGTGGCAAAATAACCTGAGCCTTCTATTCCTGGTGGCGCATCTACTATATTAATTTCACTCATGTTTTTAAACAAAAAATGCTTATTCTTACTATAGAATAAGCAACAAATTTACAATATTTTAAAAGTAAAAAGCTTAAGGGATTAGGATTTAGAATTATTCTAAATAATTAATTCCAATCTAACGCTTTCTTTTTTATGATATAGATAAATCCAAGTAAAAGGGTTGCCATAAAAATAAACATTTCTATTACACCGTTCCAACCCAATTCTCTAAAATTAACTGCCCATGGATACATAAAGATGACCTCAATATCAAATAAAACAAATAATATAGCTACTAAGAAATACTTAATAGAAAAAGGCTGACGAGCATTACCTACGGATTTAACACCTGCTTCGAAAGTAGTAAGTTTATCTTTGGTTTTACGTTTTGGCCCTAAAAAGTGAGTAGCAACTAATGTTACCACAACAAACCCCAATGCAACTATAATCTGAAATATGATAGGGATAAAATCTTGTGCTGTACTTGTAGTTTCCATTTATATTTATTTTAGGCAAAATTAAAAGAAAAAGGCAGGATTACAAACCCTGCCTTATCATTTATATTTATTATAAATTATTATTTTATTGGAGCTTTCTTAGCTGGTGTTGAAGAAGAGTTCAAATATTTAATATTTTCTAAAGCATTTGAATTGTTAGGGTCAATTGCCAAAGTTTTATTATAATATTCAATTGCCTTTTGTTTATCAGTATTGGCAACATAGGCAGCTAAATTATTATAAACTTCTATTAAACCTCTTCCGCTTGAAGCGGCTTTTTCTGGTTTAGTTACAGTAACTATCTCAATATATTTTTCATAAAAAGGGATAGGAAGTCCTTTTAGGTTTTCGCCGTTATCTTTAAGATCTAACTGTCTATTTACTCTTGCTCTATCCAAATAAGCACCTTCATATTCTGGAGCTAACTGATTCACTTTAGCAAATGCTGAGTCAGCTTTTACCAAAATAGATCTGTCCGGATTTTCATTAGCTTTTACTTTAGCGCCATATCCAAAATAATATGCTCTACCTAAATAGTAATAACTAGTCAAAATGTTTGGATTTTTTGAATTAGCATTAACTACTTTAGTATAAACTTCGGCAGCTTTATCATATTTTGCAGCAGTAAAATACTTTAATGCTATCGCCGCTAATGTATCAACCTTTGTTGAGTCTAATTCTACAGCTTTTGTAATATTAATTAAAGCTAAACTATCCTTTCCTAAATTCTTTTGAGCTAATCCTAAATATAAATAATCAGAACCAACAATACGAGCTACATCTTGTTTTCTAGCAAACAATTCGTTCATATATTGTGCAGCTTTTTCATAATTTTTATTCTCTAAGGCAGAATAACCTTGCATACGTTTTACAACGAATGTTTTAGGATTATTTGCATCTGGAGCATTTAGTGTTGCTACTTCCTTACCTAAAGTTTCAAAATCATTTGCATAAAATAAAAATTGTGCATAACGTAAACGAGATTCAAAAGATTTATCAGTTAAATCTAAATACTTTCTCATATTAGCTAAAGCTTCGTTACGTTTTTCTTCTGCCGTTTTAACATCAGCACGAGACCACTGCATTTCATTTTCTGCTAACTCACGGTAAGCTGGTCCGTAGTTTGGATCAATCGCTACAGCTTCTTTAATTTTGTTTTCTGCATCAGGGAATGAAAAAGCCATTTTAAACATTCTACCAATCTGCACTAATGCACGAGTAGAGTTCGGAGTAATATCCAAAGCTCTTAAGTACATAGGATAAGCCTCAGAATTTTTAGTTCTTTGCATCGCATAGAAATCTCCTAAAGCTAAAAAAGTCTCCGCATCTTTATCTTTCGAATCTAACTCATCTGCTTTTTGTAAATTAGGAAGAGCGGCAGCATAATCTGGATTTTCTTGAGCTAAATATGCTTTACCTATATATAAATAGGTTTCATAATTTTTAGCCCCCATCTGCAATGCTTTATCAAAATTTGTTTTAGCAGAAGTTGGATTATTTGATTTCAAATCTGCATGACCTAATCCAACAAAATTTAATGCATCTTTTGGGCTAGCAGCAATTCCGTTTGTATAAACGGCTCTTGCAGAGTCAATATCATCTGTTAATAAATAAGTATTACCTAAATAAAAGTAATTATCTCCTTCTTTTGCATTAGAGCTAATTAATGTTTTCAACATTGAAGTAGCTTTCTGGTACTGTTCAGCATCTATAG
>JAIELS010000126.1 GCA_019752795.1 Sphingobacteriaceae bacterium | reverse complement strand
AAATGCTATTGGCAAGTATTGCTGATAAAGCAAGACGAATAAAAAGGATATGTGAAAAAGAAAATAGAAATTTTAATGAAGAAGAACTAAAAGCTCATTTCGAAACTGGAATTAGAAGTGGAGCATACTTGTTTTTTAGAAAAATTTTGAATTTAGATTTCAATAAAACGATTACACTTAGCTCAGCAAAAAGTGCCGCAAATTGGTATTTTGTTAGAGAGTTTTGTTACGGTGCGATGTTTAGGTTTAATGCCAAAGGAGAGTTTAATATTCCATATGGCGGTATAGCCTATAATAAAAAGAATTTCCGACAAAAAGCAGAAAATATTTTTAACACTTCAGTTACTACCTTATTTAAAAACACAGAAATTTTTAATTTAGATTTTGAAGATTTCTTGAATAAAATAAACCTTCAATCATCTGATTTTATCTTTTTAGATCCACCTTATGATAGCGAGTTCTCTGAATATGATCAAAGTGCTTTTACACAATTAGATCAGCAACGATTAGCTTCATTTTTAATAAAAGCTAAAGCAAAATGGATGGTTGTAATTAAAGAAACTGATTTTATTCGTAAAATATATACTCATCCAAAAGTTAAAATTTTAGCTTTTGATAAGAGTTATACTTACAATGTTCGGGGTAGGAACGATAGGGCAGTTACGCATCTCATTATAACTAATTACTAAATGGAAAACTACCTGCAAATAAGTCCTTTCGTATTTAATTGTAAGGTTTGTCCAACTCCATGTGATGGTGTAAGTAAAATGAAATATACTTTTGAAAAGGACGCTACTTTTTCAGAGATATATGAAAATAAACTGATTGATTACATTAATTATTCAACTAGATTTAAAGCTAAAAAAACTATTAAAAGTGGTTATCCAGATATTGAAGTCGAAGATGAAAAAGGATCGATTTTTTATATAGAGGTAAAAGTGCAACAACGTACTTTTATGAGTGTAGAAAAATATATTCCACAAAGTGGATTAAAACCCTCAGAAACAGTTGCGCTAAATTTAAGTGATTTAAAACGGTATTTTGATTTAGAAAAAGAGCATGATTTAGTGATTTTTATTTTTTGGGTAGTGTTAAATAGGCCATGTATCATTCCAATTGATAAAGAGCAGTATTATTATCGCTTAGCCTCAGAATTGAAACCAATTTGGGAAAAGCAGAAAGAAAATAGAAAATTTAGGCGAAAAAGCGGAGAGGGCGATGTGGTTAATGGTGAGCATAAAGGAGTAACTGTAAATTATCATTTTAGTTTAACCGAACTAAAAGTCTGGGAAAATATGTTGTAATTATTCCCCAATCATTGGGTAATAAAGTCTTTTTGTATCAATTCCCTCTTTTATATTATTTTCAATAAGTGCATTTTGTGTAATGTAATTGATAAAAGTTTATGTTTTTTAATTTTTATAAAACTGAATGGCATATAATTTGTTTAGTTGTTAGTATTAGACAATAAAGTCTAACTAATTATGAATTTTAAAAGTTAATAATAAAATGAAAAAATCTACAATGTTCTTAGCTTCTGCAGTAGCTGCAGTAGCTTTATTTTTTTCAACAAATGTAAATGCACAATCATCGCCTAAATTTGGCGTAGGACTAAATGTTGGTGTACCTACAGCTACGGGTGGTAGGTTAGCTATTGGAGCAGATTTACGTTATCAGTTTGACATAGATAGACAATTATCTATTCCATTAACTACGGGATATACAAATTTTTCTTATAAGGGGGGCGGTAATTCTGGCTATATTCCATTAAAAGCAGGATTAAAATATTTTTTCAATGAAACAGGCGCTGGAGCTTATGGTTTAGCAGAAGCTGGTGCTGGTTTTTCTACTACATCTGGTGGAGGAACATCATTTTTATATTCTCCAGCACTAGGTTATTCTTGGAGTAATGGTATAGATTTAGCTGCTAAATATGAAGGCTTGTCTAATAACGGAGTTAGCAACGGATATGTTGGTTTAAGATTAGCTTATGGTTTTAAATTGTAATTTAAAACCATAAAAAAAAGCCGCATTAAAACTTATTTAATGCGGCTTTTTTTTACCCTAAAAGTGCTAAAAGCTCATTAGTTGTTAGCGGTTTTTTTAATAGTTTAATTACATGAGGATTTGCCTCAGCCTTTTTAATATCTCCAAAATCTAAAGTAGAAGATAACATCGCTATGGTGCAATTATCTGTTATAGATTTGGATAACTTTTTATAATGCATTAAAAATTCAAAACCATCCATTTCTGGCATTTGTATATCTAATAAAATGAAAGTTGGTATTAGCTTTTTATTTTCTAGTTGATTATTTAAAAAGTTAAGTGCTTCGTCTCCAGAACTGCAAATAATAATTTCATCCACTAGCTTAGTTAAGCTAATTAACTTCGAGTTGATTTTTAAATCAATCTCATTATCATCAATTAACATTACTCTTTTAAACCTAGTTTGCATTTGGAATTGTAATTGTAAAAGTTGTTCCACTATCAGTATCTGAACTGACCGAGATATGTCCGTTTATTTTATTTAATGCTTCTTTTACTATAAATAAACCTAATCCACTTCCGTGATGTACCTTACTTTTAAAGAATTGAACAAATATTTTCTCAAGATGTTCGTTTAAAATACCTATTCCGTTGTCGTTTATACTTATATCAACTAACTTTTCATCAACATTAACGTTAATAACCACTTTTTTGCTCGGCTCGTCAATCCTTTGATATTTTATGGCATTTGATATGAGGTTTCCTAAAATAACTTCAATTCTAAAATAATCTCCTTTAAATACTACTTTCTGGTTTACGTTAACACTAAAATTCGTATCAATGTCTGTATATGCATGTACTGATACCAATTGGTCTATTAAATTTTTAAAATCTATCTCGGTTAACTCTTCTGTAGATTTATTATTTTTATAATATTCTAGCGTTTTTTGTATGTAATAATCTAGTTTATTTGAACAACTTTCAATTAAACTCCAATATTCTCCGCTAGAGTTATACATATTCTCTAGTTTTACTAAATTAACGATACCAATAACTGATACAAGTGGGGCTCTTAATTCATGCGAAATACTATAGATGAAGCGATTCAACTCGTCGTTAGTTTTTTCTAATTCAGTAACTTTATTTCTTAGATCAATTTTCCCGCAATATGCATCGTAGGCGTTTTTTATAGCATTATGTAACTCCAGATCACTCCAAGGTTTCTGGATATAGCGATATATATCGCCATGATTAATTGCATCTGCTAAGGCATCAATGTCTGTATATCCTGTTAAAAGGATACGCATTGCATCGGGATAGGTTTTTGATATACTTTTAAAAAATTCTACACCCGTTATGTTAGGCATTTTTTGATCTGCAATGATGATAGGGATATCAATACTTTGAATAATTTTTAATCCCTCTGATGCAGAATTTGCAGTGTAAATTTCATACTGTCTTCTAAAAGTAGCTTTAAAGGAAGTTAAGTTATTTTCCTCATCATCAATATATAACACTCTTATATTAGAAGAACTCATATTGTTAATTATAAATTTGTGTTCAAGGTAATAATAAATTCTGTTCCTTCATTAAGTTTTGAAATAACTTCAATGTTACCTTTATGATTTTCTATGATGCTAAACACAATAGATAAACCTAAGCCAGTTCCTTCGCCGATATCTTTGGTAGTGAAAAAAGGTTCGAAAATGCGATGTTTTACTTCATCAGACATCCCAATTCCAGAATCTTTAATGCTAATTTTTACTTGCTGATCAATATACCAACTTTTAATGGTTAAAAACTCTTCTTCCGCTTGAGTCTCTTTTGATTTTATTGCTTGAATGGCATTAGAAATCAAATTCATAAAATCTTGGTTTATTTTGCCTGGTTGGCATTCTACTTTTGGAAGATTTCCAAAATCTTTAATTACAGTAATATGATTTGGAATGTTACTTCTCACCAAAACAACAGTAGAATCAAGCCCTTCATTAAGGTCAATAGGCTTCATGTCGCTTTCATCTAACCTACTAAAGTTTCTTAAACTACGAATAATTTCTGCTGTCCGCTTTGCACCCTCACTAATTCCGGATAAAAGAGAGGAGATTTCATTGTTTACAAAAGCAAGGTCAATTTGCTTTTTAAATGATTCAATTTCTTCAATTTGCGGTTTTATTTCTTTATCAAAATCTAATTGTTCGTATTTCGTAATAATTTCCCTTAAATCATTAATATCTAATTCTAAAGGCTTAATATTTGAAGTTACAAAATTGATTGGATTGTTAATTTCATGTGCAATACCTGCAGTTAATTGACCTAATGCAGCCATTTTTTCAGCATCAACTAATTGTGATTGTGTATCTTTTAAATTGCTTAGCGTAACATTTAGTGTAGAGTTGGTATTTTGTAATTCTTCAGTTCTCTCCTGTACTCTTTTCTCAAGAACTATATTTTGTTCTTTTATTAATTTTTGATTTTCTAATGAAGCATTTAAAGCTTGTGCTTGTGCAATTTCATTTTCTTTCTTAAAGAAATTAATCTTATCTGCTAATGCAAAAGAAAGTAGCATAACTTCGATAGCAGACGATATTTGTAAAAGATAACTTGTGAAGTTATTATATGGGATAATACCATAGTCTTTCATTATGAAAAGTATGGCCCCAATGAGAAGAACTGACCATGCTACAAGGTAATAACCAGCGGGCTTAAAGTGTTTTTTGAAATAAACAAAATATGATGAAGAAAGTGCTAGTAATGCACCACATAAAGTAAGTAATTGCATTACAATAAAAGCTGTGGAAGTGCCCCCGAAAAATAAAATAGCTAAATTTAAAATTGTTAATACACTAAAAATTTTAATAAGTTTTTCAAATGTTTTAGAGAAATGTTTTGTATTAAGAAAGGTTAAAGTAAATAAACTTGCAAATAGTAATGCTATAATAGAGAATAGTGTAGTAGAATAGTCGTCAATCTTACTGCTTGCTATCCAAAAGTATTTAGCAGAATATCCCTGAATAGAAATTTGTGTTAGCCATGCACAAAGGATATAAAATACATAGTAAATGTAACTTTTATCCTTAATTATAATGTATAAAAACAGATTATAAATAAACATTATTGACATTATTCCAGTGTAAAATCCAAAAATAATGCCTCTAAAAGAAATTTTTTCGAGAAGAGTTTCTTCCTTTATAATGCTAATTGGTAGTATTAAGTTTTCATTAGAATGAACTCTGATATAGATGGTACTTTCTTTTTCTATGATAGTAGGTAGTTGAAATATTTTACCTTGTGTAAATCTTGATTTGGAGTAGGAAAAAGGGTTAAATAATGATAATTTAGATGTTGAATCATTTTTAAGTAGAAATAATTCAGCATAAGATAATCTTGCTTGATCTATATATAAAACTTGATTAGCAAATTCATGTCTCTTTTGTGAGGTTAGTTTAATCCAATAAGTAGCCTTATCTATTCCGAAGTTTAAAACTTCATTGTTAGATTTTGGAATTAGGAATTTTTGATTTTTAACTTCTTTTATGGTCGCATTATTGCTAACATCTCTATAATAAGAAGCAACAAACCCCTTTTTAATAATATTATCGTCATTAAAATTTGCATATCCATTTAAATTAAATAGATTAATAAATATGAAAATAAGTAAAACACTTTTAATTATTTTCATATTTTCAAATCGAAATGAAGTGTAATTAGCTCTCCTGTTTTAGCTTGTATTTGTTGTGTTGTAATCCCATCTGATCTCATATTCATAGCTATGCTTCTTTCAGGTTCATGAGTAAGAGGAAGGTTTTTAACATCATCAATTAAAATAGATGTTGCGGTTAAATCATCTTTTGGGTAGTAAAATTTACCATTAATTCCAATTTCAGTAATTACTCTAAATCCTCCTCTGATAGAATTTCTATATGTTGCCGGTGCACAAAGTCCAAATAATGTATCGAGATTAATTAAGTCCGCATAAGCAACACATGCAGTACTTAAATGCATACTTCCAATTCCTAATCCAGCAATTTCCCATGAATTCCATAATCCACATAGTTCGCCTGTACCAGCATCAGTTCTTTCCTCAACCATTTGATAAATCCTTTCATCCATAAATCCTACAGCATCTTCTATTGGTAATGGATTTTTCCTGTTTGCTTTATGAACTCTTCCGCCAGCAAGTGCTTTACCATCTTTTTCTGCTGTAACAAGAATTACGTAAACATCAGGATTAAGTACCCAATCTATTTTTGCAGATGTAATTTGTGTAATACCGAATATCTCCAAAACATGAGTATGACCTTCTATGAATTTCATACAGGAAGCTCTGTCATCTACAGCCCTAAATGCTTTAAAATAAAGGTTTTCAATATTTGGTTTATGCTCTTCCAATTGATAATATTTTTTTAGTTGATTTTCTTATAGTTCTTTCTGGAGATGGTGTTGCTTTGAAAATCCTAAACATAAACATAGCTTGTTCTTGTTGTGAAATTGAAAAGATATTTTTAAAATTATATTCTAAATTAGTTAAAATAGCTTTATCTTTTTCTGGAATATTTAAATTTTTCTCTATTGAATTTTTATAAAAAAATATTAAAGGCACATTAACAGGATGTAACTGTAAATTTAATGCAGTAGCCGCTAACCAAAGCCTTTCTGCTGCCATGCCACTATTAATAAAATTTTTAACATTAGTTGTAGGCATGCTAATTAATCCGACAGCTGATGAAGATAAAAATTGTTGTATAGCTATTCTCTTAAAGGCACTTCCACCTTCTATTTGCTTCAAAAATTCAATAGTTCTTTTGTCTTTTATTAATTGTAAGCCAATATTGTCATTGTTGCTTAAATCTAAGGTGTGTATACCAATTCCATTTTCTGTTTCCGAAACTTCATCTAAATTCCATCGCATTTCTTTTTCTATAAAATCTGTATGTGCTTCATCTATAAACATTCTCAGCAAATCTGCATGAGAAGAAATTGCGCCTAGATTTTTTAATTTTTCTACGTCGGTAACCCAAGTTAATTTTGCATGTTCGGTTTGGTTAATTAAACTACTGAGTTTATTTAATACAGTTTCATCTAGTTCTTGTCTTGGCGTAATTTTTCTATTGGTATGTCTTAAATTGATTTGATTTGCTAACAAGCTTTCTTGTTGACTGGTTTGATGATTACTCGAAAAACTAAACCAAGCAATATGCAATGGTGCATGCTGTGGCGTTAACTCCCAATTTACAGCTAAATTTTTATTTGCCGCTGCCAGGAGCAAATTTTCTATAGCAGCGCCTAAAGACATATAAGAGGAGATGTTTTCAGGATCTAAATACGATTTTGTAGCACTTTGCTCTAAAAATAAATGTAATATTCCATTTTGGTAATGCCAGCGCCAAGGTTGATTATTACCTCCAGATGGAGCTTTACCTGCAGCATCAATTAATTCTGTTAAAATATCATCTGTTAATGCTAAACTATTTTTCGCGTCAAATAATTGATGATTATTAATGAAATTTTCTATCGTTTGTAGAGATAAATCTTCTGGGTTTGTTGAACTTGAATTCGTTTGGTAGCCTGCTGGATTTTGAATGAGTTCATCTAGATCTAAAAAATATCTTCCTGATACTTTTAAAGTATTTAATAAAATTTTCCTTGCTAAATCTGCAGTAACACCGCCTCCATAAGTTACAGCACTTGCTAGTTGAGGCCATGTAGAAATAGTACTCATAATTTCAATTGCAGAGCCTTTCATTCTTGGAGACAATGTTTCAACTCCTGTAACCGCTGTCATATATGGAAGTTTTTCGTCCATTGTAGTAAGCGATTTATACTTGTTCATATCTAAATGATCAACCATTCCGTGTAATACAGGTCTATCTGGCTCTAAATCAAAACGTTCAATATCTATTGTTCCTCTATCACTTCCTTCCATTAATACTGGAATACCTAATGATTTTGCTTTGTTTCGTGAGTTAATTTTAATATCAAAGCTATCGCATTCATCAATTAATAAATCTAACTTTCCATTACCGGTTAAAAAATCATTTAAATTATCTTCTGTTATGCCTTCTTCAAAACATACTACATTTAAATATGGATCTATTTCTGCAATTTCTCTGGCAACAATAACTGTCTTTTTAATTTTTAAATTATAAACTCCAGTTCTTATTCTATTGATATTACTCAGGTCTAGTTCGTCAAAATCGGCAATTCTAAGTTCTCCAAAACCGCGTTCCATGGCTAAAGTTACTGATACAGACTGCCCAACAGAAAGTCCCATTACTCCAATTTTTTTTGTGGCAAGTTCTTGTTGTTCTTTAGCGGTAATTTTATGCTTGTTTCGATTGGTACGAACAATAGCAAATTCTTGTTCATCTAAAATATGGACTAATTTTTCTGCCCACGGATAATAGACCCAAACGCCATATTCATCAAAAGATTTTCCTCCAAATTGTTGTTCTACTGCATTTGCTAATGCTGTAGGTGGTAGAAAAACTATAGTAGGGTGTAAGCACTTGATTAATTCTTCAACTTGTGAAACTATATGATCAAAGACTTGTAAATTTTTATTGCTTAAAATAAGTGTTTCAAAAGCCTTTTTTTGTTCATCGTCTTTCAGCCTAAACATCAATGGTTTATAACTGGTTTGATGTGTTTTAGTTTGAAGAATGAGTTGGTCAAGTTCTTCTGTATAGCGTGATTTAGACGACATTTTCTACTGAAATATTAGGTTGTGAAATAATAAAAACACATTTAATTGTTAAAACAACTAAATTAGTCTTTTAAGAGTTATAATAAAAAAGTATTTTTATCTTTTATTTATATTCAAATGAGCACAAACATTCTGTATGTCGATGACGAGCCACATAATTTAAGCGCATTTTCCGCTACTTATCGTAGGTTGTATAAAGTTTTTACTGCAGAATCTGCAGAAGAAGGCGTTAAAATATTAGATAAGGAAGATATTCATATTATCATTACCGATCAGCGAATGCCTAAAACTACTGGTGTAGAGTTTTTAGCATCAATTTTAGAAAAACATCCTGATCCTATTAGAATGATTTTAACTGGCTATACGGATATTGATGCAGTAATTGATGCAATTAACAAAGGTCAGGTATACCGCTACATTCAAAAACCTTGGATGGAAGAAGATTTAAGAATTAACATCGAAAAAGCGATAGAAATTTATACCCTTAGAAAAGAAAATAGAGAATTAACTGAAAAACTTTTGGTGGCTAATAAACAATTAGAATTTATCGCCAGACAAAATTTACTATCTTAAATTATTACTGTATGTAATGGTAATTTTAACTTAAAATATACCGTAAGCTCTAAACTATTTAATGCTTAGAGTTCTTTTCTTAAGCGTGCAACCGGAATATTCATTTGTTCTCGGTATTTAGCAACAGTTCTTCTAGCAATATTGTAACCTCTTTCTTTTAAAATTTCGGTTAATTTCTCATCTGCTAAAGGTTTATGCTTGTCTTCATTGCCAATACAATCTTCCAATATTTTCTTCACCTCTTTATTTGATACTTCTTCTCCACTCTCTGTTTGTATAGCTTCAGAGAAAAAAGATTTCAATAAAAAAGTTCCAAATTCTGTTTGTACATATTTAGAGTTTGCTACCCTTGATACGGTAGAAATATCCATTCCAATTTTATCTGCAATATCTTTTAAAATCATCGGGCGCATTTTACGCTCATCTGCAGTTAAAAAATATTCATATTGATAATGCATAATTGAATTCATGGTTTTAAGCAAAGTTTGCTGTCTTTGTTTAATGGCGTCAATAAACCATTTTGCAGAATCAAGTTTTTGTTTTACAAATTGAACAGCTTCTTTCAGTTTTTTATCCTTTTGGGCTGCTTTATCATAATGATCAAACATTTCCATGTAAGAGCGACTAACTCTTAATTCAGGGGCATTTTTAGAATTTAATGTTAAAATTAAAACTCCATCATTATTACTAATATGAAAATCTGGAATGATTTGTAATTGCTTTGTAGTAACTTGATTAGAATCGCCTGGTTTGGGATTTAATCTTAAAATCTCTGCAACAACCTCCTTTAATTCCTCAGAATTTAAGCCAACAGATTTTTCTAGTTTATCATAATGTTTACGGGTAAATTCATCAAGATGATCTTCTACAATTGATATCGCTTTTTTAATAATCGGATTATGAATGTCCTTTCTTTTTAGCTGAAGCAATAAACATTCTTGTAAATCACGAGCAGCAATACCTGGAGGATCAAAATCTTGAATAACCTTAAGCATCTCCAATACCTCTTCTTCTTCAACCATCACATTCTGAGAAAAGGCTAAATCATCAATCATAGAACTAATAGGGCGGCGTAAATAACCGTCGTCATCTAAACTTCCAATAATTTGTTTGCCTATAATAAAATCTGTATCTGATAAAGGAAATAGATCTAATTGCGATTGAAGGCTTTCAAAAAAAGTGGTTTCTATAGCAATAGGGGTTTCTTTCTTATCTTCATCATCGTCACTATTATTGTAAGAATTGCCATAATCGTTTGCATTATCATCTTGCAAGTAATCTTCTACATTAAATTCATCTGTGCTAGTATCTTCTTTAGATTCAGAATCGTAATCTTCACGTTCATTTAAATCATCATATTCGCTAACCGGCTCATCAGCCGTCATTAAACTCGGGTCTTCTAAAGCTGGATTCTCTTCTAATTCTTCTTTTATACGCGTGTCTAAAGATACAGTAGGTACCTGCAACAATTTGATGAATTGTATTTGCTGCGGTGATAACTTTTGAAGAAGCTTTTGCTGTAAATTTTGTCTTAACATAGGATATAGAAGATGATATGAATGCTCAAAAATAAGCATTTGCTTTATATTTAAATAATTTTAAATATCTCCTTAGAGAAATAATAATACTTGAAAAAAAGTTGAGAAAATGTATAAACTTTATTATATTTAAATTAACTAAAAGTATAAATAAAATTAATAATGGATTTTTTATGGGATTTGTAAAAGAATTTAAAGAGTTTGCTGTAAAGGGTAATGTAATGGACCTAGCGGTAGGGGTAATTATTGGGGGCGCTTTCGGTAAAATTATCGATAGTGTTGTTAATGATTTAGTCATGCCATTGGTATCAGCAATTATTGGACAGCCTGATTTTAGTAGTTTATATATTGTGCTAAAAGGAGATGTTCCTGCGAATTTACCTTTAGTAGAAGCAAGAAAGATAGCTGATACTTCAATTTTTGCTTATGGTAGTTTTATTACAGTTGCCATTAATTTTATGCTGTTGGCATTGGTAGTCTTTATTTTGGTAAAGGGTATTAATTCAATGAAACGTAAGGAAGAAGCGGCGCCATCTGCACCACCAGCACCTACAAAAGAAGAGGTTTTGTTAGGTGAAATTAGAGATTTATTGAAAAATAAATAAGATAAAAAAAGTCCCGATATATCGGGACTTTTTTGTTAAAAGGTTCTTTTCAAAGTAGGGTCAGTTACAATAACATAATCTCCTAAAGCTGCATACTTTGCCCAATCTGGATTGTTAAAGTCATCAGCAGAAAAAGCGGAAATATTCAAAATCTTTAATTTAGGGGCATATTTTTTCAGCTTTGCTAATGTTCCTAATTTTTCATCGCTGTGAAAGCGGCCATTAACTTGAAAAATTTTCTTATCCTTATTCGCTTTTGCATATTTAGCTATTGACCATGCCATAGTTGCGTCCCAAAAATTTTGAGCTTGGTAAACTTTCATTCCACCCATGCTGTGCCCGCCTAAGGTTTCTGTAAATTTATCTAAATATCTGCCTGTGGCAGTATCTATAGGTAATGGAGCAATGAATTTTTTAGAATCAGTAGAAAAATTATTTAAAACCTCTAATCCATTTCTCGTTACAGCGTTACTATATCTTGCAGCTGCATTTCCGCCTATTACATCTAGTTTATTTAGTTTAGCTTCTTCAATCATCGGTTTATAATCTTTATAGTTATTCCAAGCTCTAGCTTCTTTAATAAAGTTTTTTTCGCTAATTAATCCACTTAAATATTCGTTAATAACCGGTTGTACATCTGTATGAAACATTTCCATAGTTAATGCAGTTTTGCCTGGATAGGCAGCAGCCATTTTTTTAAATAGTGTAGCCTCTAGATAATGACCTATTGAATCGTTATGCTCTTCGCCAAAAAATAACACATTTGCATTAGCTAAATCACTTATAATGTCATCTAAGTTTATTGTCTTTTGTTTTTTTACATCATAAACTTTGTAATGTTTACTCATGTCCTGAGCCAATCCAATTATTGGCATAACTAAACACATTAGTACTAGTAAATTTCTTTTCATTATTACTTTAATTTTAAAATTGATGCTACTAATGTATAAAAAAAATGAATTGTAAGATGAAAATAATTATGGTTTGGCAACTGTAATGTTTGTTTTCCATGTCCATTCTGGCGGATCTACGCCTAACAAATGTTTAACAAAAAAATCTCTTCTTTTGTGTTCTCCATAGTCTCCACCCAAGGAGTGTTTCATGCCTGGTACCATTAAAAAGTCGAAATTTTTATTGCTTTTGACTAACTGATTAATCACCTGCATGGTAGATGACGGATCTACATTGTCATCAAGTTCTCCAAGTATTAAGAGTAATTTACCTTGTAATTTATATGCGTTATCTACATTAGACGATTCGGCGTACTCTGGACCAATAGGATAACCCATCCATTGTTCGTTCCACCACATTTTATCCATTCTATTATCGTGACAACCAGAAGAAGATACTGCAACTTTATAAAAATCTGGATGAAAAAGTAAGGCACCTAAAGAGCTTTGTCCACCTGCAGAATTGCCGAAAATTCCAACTTTGGTAATATCCATATAGTTATATTTTTTAGCTGCTTCTTTTATCCACGCCATCCTGTCTGGAAAACCACCATCTTTTAAATTTTTCCAAGCTACATCATGAAATGCCTTAGATCGATTTGATGTTCCCATTCCATCACACTGTACCACAATAAACCCAAGTTCAGCTAATTCGTGTAAAGATCCTCTTGAATCGTTCACAAAACTTTTTGGTACAAAAGAATCATGCGGACCTGCATAGATATATTCAATTACTGGGTATTTTTTTGTCGGATCAAAATTGCTGGGACGTATAATCATTCCCCATATATCTGTTTTTCCGTCCCTACCTTTTGCGCTAAATATTTCTGGTAATTTCCACCCAGTTGCTAATAATGCATCAATATTGCCATTTTCTAGCTTTTTTAATACTTTTCCCGTTTTGCCATCTCTTAAAACTGTAATCTGAGGTTGTTCAATAGTAGAATAAGTATCTATAAATACGCTTTTGTCATCAGAGAAATAAGCTTTATGGTTTCCATTTTCGGTAGTTAATTTTACCAATCCAGTTCCATTGAAGTTGATTTTATAATATTGGATGAAATAGGGGTCTTGATCTTTTTCCATTCCACTTCCTTCAAAAATAATGGTTTTATCTTTTTCGTTTACATCAATTACGCTACGCATAACCCATTCGCCTTTAGTAATTTGGTTTTTCATTTTGCCATTGCCGTCATATAAATAAAGGTGATTCCAGCCATCTCTTTCTGAGGCCCAAATGATCTCTTCACCATCATTTACATCGTGTCTAAACATTTTACTACTATAAGTGATAAAAGTTTTGCTCTCTTCAACAATTAATTCCTTTAAAACTCCATTAGTGTTAACCTCAACTAAACTAAATTTTTGGTGACCACGTTGATTATAATGAAATGTAAAGGCTCTACTATCTTTCCGCCATGCGATATTATCCAATGCATATTGTGATTGAATTTTGCTTTGATCTATAGGGATTTGTTTTTTAGAATCTATTAAAAATAATGATGGCTGTAGTTGAGGTAATGCATCGCCAGGTTTGAGGTAGTTTCTAGATTGTAATATAGGTTGCAGTTGAGTTAGCGGCGATGACTCAATTAAGTAAATTAAATGTGGCTTATTAGGGCGGGTTTTATTAGTTGCCAATTTCTTAGAATCAGGAGACCAGTATATAGAACTACTATAATAATCTCCTTCAGAACCATCAAAACTTAATTGTATTTCTGAGTTACTTGCTGCTAAAGACTTGATATAAACATTATAGTTTTTAATGTATGCTTCCCATTTGCCATCTGGAGATTTGGTTTTTCTATCGGATACGTTAGTAGGTCTATCACCCCAATAGGCATTTTGTCTTTGGTTTTCTGCTAGTTTAACTTCTTCAAATTTAAAAGTCGTTAAATCGTAACTCCATAACTTGTCGTCATAGTTAAATTGTAAATTTGTAGCATTATTATTCATGCTTACATTACTAATGGGTAGTTTAAAAGCTGCTAATTTGGTTTTACTTAACTCACTTAGTATTACTGCTAATTTTTCTTGATCAAATGCTGGTTTTTTACTTAAGTCTACTCCATTAACTAATATAAATTCAATTCCTTTTTCGGTTAACATGCTATAAAAAAAATGTTTTTTATCTTTTAGCCATTTAATATTGTTTGGAGAGTAATATATCTTATTTTGAAATAGACCATTAAATAATTCTGCTCTTTGATAATCTTTTATGGTGCCTTGGGCAGAAACCGTATTACAAAATGAAAATATGAAAACAGTTAATAGTAACTTAGTGTAGTTTATTTTTTTTAGCATAATTTAGTTTTCTATAAACATTAAACTTTTGCATAAGGTAAAACAAAATTTCAAAATCTAATTGTCAAAAATTAACTGATATTCAACAGAATTTGCACAATTTTAGATATAAAACTGTGTTGTTTTTTGCCAGTGAAAAACAAATTATAACTAGATAAGAACCGTAAAATAATTTTACCGATTAATTAATGCTTTTTACCGATAAATAACATTCAAACAGCAGTGTAATGTTGGCTACCCTAAAACTTCGCAATACATTTGATTATACAAAACAACAAAGAAAATGGAAACTCAAGATAATAAAGAAATGGTAAATCGCTCTGGCAAGGTTTGGGCTGGTTTAATAATAGTTGCGGTAGGGGCGCTTATATTACTAGATAATGTTGGTTTTAATATACCAAGTTGGATATTTCATTGGAGCAATATTCTTATCGTTATTGGTTTGTTTATAGGTATTAAACACAACTTTAGAAATGGAAGTGGAATCATTTTAATAATTGTTGGTGCATTTTTCACACTAAAGGAAGCCTTAGATAATTTTTATGATTTTGATAGGGTAGGTTGGCCTTTATTAATTATTGCACTTGGTTTGTTTTTGATCTTTAAACCTAAAAGTGATTGTAGTAGAAAATCAAAATGGAAAAGAAAAGGTGATAAATGGAAAGCGAGATTTGCAGAGAACGATCCATTTATGGCAAATCCAGAAACAGATCCAAATCTTAACCCAAACACTGAAAAAAAAACTAGTAATTTAGATTATTTAGATTCTGTAAATGTATTTGGTGGAAGTAATCAAATAGTTTATTCTAAAAATTTTAAAGGCGGAGAAATTACAGCTGTATTTGGTGGTTGCGATGTAAATTTGACTCAAGCAGATTTCGAGGGGCAAGTTGTAATAGATGTTACAGCAATTTTTGGAGGTGCTAAAATCGTTGTTCCACAAGGATGGCTTGTTAAATCTGAAGTAACAGCAATATTTGGAGGTTTAGAAGATAAAAGAGGAATAATGCCAGTGTCAGAAGGGCAAAATAAATTATTAGTTATTAAGGGAATAGCATTATTTGGTGGGGTAGATATTAGAAATTTTTAATTAAAATTTTAAATTAAATCAGCATTCGTGACTACAACTCCTTTATCAGTTAAACAAATTAAGATTATCTCGAGTATTATCCTAGTTTCTTGGATGGTTGCTTGTGCTGCAATCATATATTTCATATTAAATTTTAGTTGGCAAATTGCTTTGGTCGATAGCATTATTAGTAATAGTGTATTGGCCATTGGCTGTATAATAATTAGCAATATGCTGGGGTATTATCAGCCTAAAAACGAAAAAATGCTTTTCATTCTTTTGTTAACTGCTTTACTTTCTTTGGTGGCTGTTTACCTTGCTAAATACGCACTAAATTATTTATTTCTCAATGTAAAATCTTATCAGCTATTTTTAACTTTTTCACTCCCTTTTAGGTATATCATAGCTTTTCTATGTCTAACTTGGTGTGCATTGGCTAATATTTTATGGTACAGATTAGAAGAACAATCTGAAACACAGGGCAGGTTATTAGCTGCCCAAAATTTGGCAAAAGAAGCAGAACTGAATAAATTAAGGCATCAATTACAACCTCACTTTTTGTTTAATAGTTTAAACTCTGTGTTCGCATTAACCATTGTAAACCCAACTGAGGCTGGGACTATGATCACAAAATTAGCTTCTTTTTTACGGGGTACTTTAAAACGAGATGATGAGGTTTGGGTTAGTGTAGCTGAAGAAATGGAGTATATTCAACTGTATTTAGATATAGAAAAAGTACGCTTTAGTCATAGGTTAACTATTGATGTACAAATTGAAGAAAATACATTAAATTTATGTTTGCCAGGAACATTATTGCAACCAATTGTAGAAAATGCTATTAAATTCGGTTTGTACAATACATCTGCGGCTATAACAATTACCATACGCGTAAAATTAGAAAGTAATACTTTGATGATTTGCGTAGCTAATCCTTTTGATCCAAAAATGACAGCTAGTAAGGGAACAGGTTTCGGTTTAACATCTATTAGGCGAAGATTATACCTTTTATTTGCAGACCATAGTTTGTTGCAAACAGAAACACAGAACGATAATTTGTATATTACAACGTTAAAAATACCACAAAAAGATGATCAAAACGATACTAATTGATGATGAAGCATTAGCTAGAGATGTGGTTAAACATTATTTGAAAGCTTATCCAAATATAGAAATTGTTGCAGAATGTAGTGATGGTTTTGAAGGTTTAAAGGCAATTACACAGCATCAGCCAGATTTTATTTTTTTAGACATTCAGATGCCAAAAATTAGCGGTTTCGAGATGTTAGAGCTGGTAGAGAAACATCCAGCAGTTATTTTTACCACGGCATTCGATGAATATGCGATTAAAGCTTTTGAGGTAAATGCGGTAGATTATTTACTTAAACCCATAGAAAAATCTCGTTTTGATCAAGCTATGGAAAAACTACCAGCTAAATTAGCTAAAAGCGAAACAACTAATGAGTTGTTAGAGAATACATCATTATCTCCCGCTCAAAATAGTAGAATTGTGGTAAAAACTGCAGGTGTAATTAAAATTATTCCGGTAACGGCACTAAATTATATTGAGGCAGATGATGATTATGTTAAGCTTAATACAACCGAAGGTAATTTCCATAAAAATAAAACAATGAATTTCTTTGAACAAACTTTAGACCCAGTTCAATTTATTCGCATTCATCGCTCTTACATTATTAACCTTGCTCAGGTAACCAAAATAGAATTGAAAGAAAAAGATAGTTATGTAGTATTGTTAAAATCTGATATTTGGTTGCCAGTAAGTAAAACTGGTTATGTGAAATTAAAAGCAGCATTGGGGCTTTAGAAAATCAAAGAATGATTAAATTTGCTTTCTTATAAAAAATAAAAACAAAACACACTTGCATTTATAATAAAATCACGTTATATTTGCACCTCTTATTTAAAAACTCTAGTTAAGATATTATACAGTTATGAAAAGAACATTCCAACCTTCGCAAAGAAAGAGAAGAAACAAGCATGGCTTCCGCGAAAGAATGGCTACAGCAAACGGTAGAAGAGTATTAGCATCTCGCCGTGCAAAAGGAAGAAAAAGATTATCAGTTTCTGACGAGCGTCGTCATAAAGCATAATTTTTGATTGCCACCTGTTTTTGGGTGTAAGCAGTCTTTCTGCAGTATTGCAATCAAAAAACATGAACAAATTTAATAAAGAAGAACGGTTATGTAGCAAAAAGTCATTAGACTTGCTATTTAAAAACGGTTCTTCTTTTTTGTTATATCCATTTCGTGTAACTTATTATTTTGTTGCCGAACCACATCTTTTTCCTGCTCAAGTAGTTATTAATGTTGCCAAAAAGCGCTACAAACATGCGGTTGATCGCAATTTAATTAAGCGTAGAACTCGGGAAGCTTATCGCTTACAAAAAGAACAACAACTTTATCCAAATTTGTTAAATCGTAATGAATTATTGCTTTTGTCTTTACAATATGTAGGCAAAGAAAAATATGATTACAGTTTTTTTGAGAAAAAGTTAGCACTTGCTTTTAAAAAACTAAATACTTTAATTGCTGCACATGAAAATAATTAAACTTTTATTTTCTTGGCTGTTTTTGGCTATTATTAAGCTATATCAATTATTTTTGTCACCATTGCTTGGTGCAAGCTGTAGATTCACACCAACTTGCTCTCAATACGGCGTAGAGGCAATTAAAAAACATGGTCCATTTTATGGTGGTTGGCTAACTTTAAAACGTATAGCAAGTTGTCACCCATGGGGTAAACATGGTCATGATCCTGTTCCTTAAAATTTAAAAGCTCATTTGAATTTTACTTTTAACTTTGTACTCTTAACTTTAAACTCCATAATGGCTACTATACTTCAAATCGAAACCGCTACACCAGTTTGTTCTGTTGCTTTATCTATAAATGGAAATACAATTGCTTTAAAAGAAGAAGCTGCACAAAATATTCATGCAGCTAAACTTACTTTGTTTATTGATGAAGTAATGCAAACAGCAGGGTTAAAGTATGCCGATTTAGATGCTGTTGCTGTAAGTAAGGGGCCAGGATCTTATACTGGGTTAAGGATTGGAGTTTCTACTGCAAAAGGTTTGTGTTTTGCTTTAGATAAACCATTGACTGGTATCAATACTTTACAAATGATGGCAAATGGTTATATGTCGCAAAATCCTAATTATGAGGGGTTAATTTGTGCAATGATAGATGCCAGAAGAATGGAAGTTTTTACTGCAACATACAATTGTAAGTTACAAGAAGTAGAAGCTACAAATGCAAAAATTGTAGATGAATCAAGTTTTATTTCAATACTAGAAAGTAATCCTATCGCTTTTATTGGAGATGGAGCTGAAAAATGTAGGTTAGTATTAAACCATCAAAACGCTGATTTTTCTTCGTTCAATTTCAACTCTGCTGCTAATATGAGTACGCTAGCTTTTACAGCTTATAATAATCAGAATTTTGAAGATGTCGCTTATTTCGAACCTTTTTATTTGAAAGATTTTGTGTTTACTACACCAAAAAATAAAGCAATTTAGTTGTTGTTTTCTATAACTATTGAGCAATAGTTATAGTGTCAATTTGAATAGATTTTTCAGGTGTTTTATAAAGTAAAATATTGCTTAAAAATTTACCTTTATCTCCAGATAGCTGATAAGAAAAAGCACTAAATCCACCCATTTCATCTTTAGAAACAATTTTTTTGTAATAAGGCTGTTTTAAATTTCTGCCAAAAATATCTATAGAGTTTTTATTGTTGATATAATAAGTTATAGTTGCAGCTGCTGGTAATTGATTACTGAAGTTTTGATAATCTTCACTATTAATTAACAGTTTATTAGTATTATAGCTATTTAAAAAAGACTGGATGCTACTGGCATTATTAGCCAACACTAAATAGCTATTTATTATAGTGTAGAATGGTCTTTCAAATTTTTTAAATGGATCTCCAAAAAAGGCATAAGGAATATTTGCTTCTTTAAAAATTCTTATTTCTGGGCTATATTCCGTACTTAAATCTAGTAATAGTTGATTTACTTTATCTCCATTGTTTAACGCAATTGCTCCAAATTTTTCGCCAGTATTTAACTGAAATGTTAAAAGTTGACCTTTAAAATATAATGGAAATTGAGCTGAGAGATCTATTCTGTAAGTTTCATTAATTTTCTGAAGAGATTTTTTAATAGCTTGATCTTCTTTTCTTATCTCCATTAACTTCGCTAAATCTTTATGCCAAATGCTATAATCTGAAATAGCATAAGAAGTATAATTAGCTGTTTTATCTGGTAAAATGCTTGTAATAGTTATCTTCTGTTCGGTAATGCTACTAAAAAGCTGGTAGAAATTATTTTCATCATTAATAGCAGTTGTACCATTAAATAATAATCTTTCTGCACTAAAATTATAACTTAAAGCTGCATAGGTATTTTGTTTGTTAAAAACATTTAACTCTCCAACTAAATTGCTGTGTAAAATACCTTTTAATACAATTGGAATTTTGTTAAAATCTATATAAAGATTGGCTAATGTATTTTTATTAAACCTACTATTAGCTTTGATGAAATTACTGAAATTATCGTCTTTATTAGTGCTATTAATTGAATTTTCAATTTTGTTTAATGAATTTGAAATTATAATTAACTTATTTTTGACGGCCACATAACAGACAGTACTATCTGTGAATGTAAGTTTAAATGCATTTTCAAACTTATTTAACTTTGTTTTATTAATATTTAATTTAGATAATAAGTTTTCTGAATTACTTTTACTTTGCGTAGTTATTAAAAAATCTATTTCATTGTCTTTCCCTGAGGAAAAACCGATATATATTTTTTGCCCATTAATTAAATTGTTTACACTTTCGTCTTCAACAAGCTTCTTTTTAATGGAACTAAAGAGTTTTGAGTTATTTTCTCCAATAACTTGTTGTATTAAGCTCTGACCATTTAGAATGTCGTAAAAACCTTTATCATTTTCGAAGCTGAAGATGAGTGCGGAGTTTGAAGCCGCTGTTTTTAATGATAAATCGTTCGTATTGGTTTCTGTATTCAAATTAGAGAAATACAGATAAGCCATACCAATCATTCCTACAATTAAAACTACTAGTATAATATAAATTCTTCTCATGCCTGTTAAATACAAATTTAATTTAATTTTGGTATTACAGAGATTATAAGCGCATTTTATTAATTTAGCAAAGTATAAAGCCGATAAACAATGAACAAACGAATTATTCTCACTGCTGCATTTTTTGGTGCTTTGGCAGTAATGTTAGGTGCCTTCGGGGCGCACGCGCTAAAAAAATTAATTGATTCTTATGCATTGGATATTTGGCAAAAAGGTGTAGAATATCAATTCTATCATACTTTTGCTTTGTTGTATTTATCAACCTTCGCTCGTTATAAAAATAAACTAATCAGTCTTGCTTTCTTATTTTTTGTAGCAGGTATTATTCTTTTTTCGGGCTCGCTTTACTTATTGGCTTTAAAAGATGTCTATACTTCATCAATAGCTTCATTTGTTGGTCCAATTACGCCTCTAGGAGGTTTATGTTTCATTTTAGGATGGATTTGTCTTTTTTTAGCGGCATTAAAAGATAAATAATGCAGTTTGCAGAATCTTTAAATTTTTCTGAAAGAGAGACGCTTTTTGTAGAGGTTATTTTGCCTTTGTCATTAGCTATCAATTATACTTATCGAGTTCCATTTGAATTGAACGAACAAGTAGCAATTGGTAAACGTGTTGTTGTACAATTTGGTAAGCATAAAATTTATACTGCGCTCGTCAAAAATATAAGTCACCACCCACCAGAAGTTTATGAAGCAAAATACATAATAGATGTTGTAGATGAACATCCGGTTATTACCGAAAAGCAGTTTTTGTTTTGGGATTGGATTACTTCTTATTATTTATGTAATGAAGGTGATGTAATGTCTGCTGCGTTGCCAACTGGGCTAAAATTAGCTAGTGAAACTATTTTAGTACTTAAAGATGAACTTCCAAATGAACTTGTTTTAACTGAAAAGGAAAGTTTAATTACAACAGTATTGCACAACCAACAACGGATGACTATTGACGAAGTTGTCAAGTTGTTAGGTCAAAAAACAGTTTATCCAATTATTAATTCTCTAATTAGTAAAGAAGTAATTTACATTGCCGAAGAAGTAATAGAGAAATATAAACCACTTTTAAAAGCATTTATCACTTTAAGCGAAATATATAAAGAAGAGGAAAATTTAAAACAATTATTTGCCATTTTAGAGAGAGCACCTAAACAGTTAGATGCTTTATTAGCTTATCTAAAGCTTGCTAAGACTGAAACATCTATTCCAAAACAACAACTGTTGGAAGAATCGGGGTGCGGTCAGGCGGCTTTAAAATCTCTCATAGATAAAGGTGTTTTTGAGGTTGAAAAAAGGCAGGTAAGTAGACTAAGTCAATCAAATGATGAATTTGAATTGAATTTTGAATTGAGTAAAGCTCAAAAAATTGCTTTTGACGAAATAGAAATTCAATTTGAACAAAAGGATGTAGTGTTGCTACACGGAATCACTGCATCAGGTAAAACCCAACTTTATATCAAGTTAATTGAAAAGGCAATTGCTACTGGCGGACAAGTTCTATTTTTATTACCCGAAATTGCCTTAACAACTCAGATAGTAGAACGAATTAAAAAATATTTTGGAGATAAAATTGGAGTTTATCACTCTAAATTTAACGATAATGAAAGGGTAGAAATTTGGAATAAGGTTTTAAACGGATCATACCAAGTTGTTCTAGGCGCACGTTCTGCAGTATTTTTACCATTTTTAGATTTAAAATTAATTGTTGTTGATGAGGAGCACGAATCTTCTTATAAACAACATGAGCCAGCGCCTCGTTATCAAGCTAGAGATGCTGCTGTTTTCTTGGCGCACCTACATCAAACTAAAGTGGTTTTAGGGTCGGCAACCCCTTCAATAGAGAGTTTTTACAACGCAGAGAATGGTAAATATGGTTTAGTTGTTTTAAATGAACGATTTGGAGGAGTGCAATTACCAATTCAAGAAGTAGTAAGCATTGCTGAAGAGACCAAACGTAAAAAAATGACCTCATATTTTACAAGTGTTTTGATAGACGATATGTCCGCGGCGCTTGAAAAAAATGAACAAATTATTCTTTTTCAAAATAGAAGAGGTTATGCTACAATCTTAATTTGTGCTACTTGTGGTTATGCACCAAAATGTGTGAATTGCGATGTGAGTTTAACTTACCATAAAACTAGTGGCAAATTGCATTGCCATTATTGCGGTTATCATCAAAGTAGTATTAATGTTTGCCCTGCTTGTGGTTCGGTACATATAGAGCAAAAAGGATTTGGAACAGAAAGAGTAGAAGAAGAATTAAGTCTTATTTTTCCGGATGTTAAAATTGCAAGATTAGATTTAGATAGTACACGTACTAAAAATGGTTTACAGCAAATTATTTCAGATTTTCAGGATAAGAAAACGCAAATATTAATTGGTACACAAATGGTTGCCAAAGGTTTGGACTTTGATAATGTGAGTTTAATTGGCGTAATTAATGCAGATACACTTTTAAATTATCCAGATTTTAGAGCGTTTGAAAGAAGCTATCAATTGCTAGCCCAAGTTGCAGGCAGGGCGGGTAGAAGAGATAAACAGGGTAAAGTTTGCATCCAAGCTTATGATGATTCACATCGAATTATAAAACAAGTTGTTGCTAATGATTATGCGCAAATGTATGCAGATGAAATGGCAGAGCGTAAACAATTTAATTATCCTCCATTTACAAGGTTAATTTTTATCAATGTAAAACATAAAGAGGCAAACGTATTAAATTTGGCCGCACAAACATTGGCAAATTCTTTAAAAGCACAATTGGGAAACCGAATTTTAGGTCCCGAACAACCTTTGGTGGCTAGAATTAGAAATTACTATATCAAGCAAATCATTATCAAAACAGAGAAGAATATTGCCATACAAAAAGTAAAGACTATTTTAAAAGATACGATTAAGGATTTTAATGCTCAAAAAGACTTTAAAAGCGTAATTACACAAATAGATGTTGATCCTTATTAAGTGTATTTAATTTTTTCAGTTTGATTTTGTGTTGATTAGCAAATCAACTCTAATTAAATGCCAAAATGAAGCTATAAAAAACTATTTTTGGGTAAAATGGCATATAAGTTTATTGATAATTACCGAGAAAGGGGAGCAAGAAAGAAGTTAGTCGAAATTTTAAAAGAAAAAGGAATTTCTGATGAAAAAGTACTAGCTGCAATTGCCAAAGTGCCACGCCATTTCTTTTTTGATGAAACTTTTTGGAATCAAGCTTATAAGGATATTGCTTTTCCAATAGGAGATGGGCAAACTATTTCACAGCCCTATACTGTTGCTTATCAAACTGAATTATTGCACATTCAGAAAGGAGATAAAGTATTAGAAATTGGTACTGGTTCTGGTTATCAAACTTGTATTTTAATGGAAATTGGCGCTAAAGTTTATACCATAGAGCGTCAAGAAAATATTTATAACCATACCATTAAAGTATTGCCAGGAATGGGATATAAAGCCAATTTCTTTTTAGGAGATGGCTCAAAAGGTATAGATAAACACGCACCTTACGATAAAATTATTGTAACTGCTGGCGCACCATTTGTGCCTGAAATTTTATTAAGACAACTTAAAATCGGCGGTATATTAGTTATTCCTGTAGGAGATGAGAAGTCTCAAAAAATGATTACAGTTATTCGTGTAAGCGAAAATGATTTTGATAGAATAGAATTAGATACTTTTAGGTTTGTTCCACTAGTTGGAGACCAGGCTTGGTAATTTAGTTCACTAGTTAAAATAGTTCATTTGAATTTGTGCCACTCACCAATGACACTAATGAACTATATCTTCATCGCTCTATCCATCTCACGCTTACCTTCACGCTCTTTAATGCTGTCTCTTTTATCGAACTCTTTTTTACCTTGTG
>JAIELS010000116.1 GCA_019752795.1 Sphingobacteriaceae bacterium | reverse complement strand
GCAATTACAATAGGCACACCGTGTTTTAGCACATTGCCCATCTCAAAAGAAGAGATTAGACGATGTAAAACGGAGTTGATTTTTAAAGTTAAAGCTTTTAATTGATCGCGATTAGCAAATTCTACATCTTCTTCACCAAAATCTAATTCAAGTTCTATCATCGATGCAAAGTGAATTAATTGCTCACGTAAATCTTTCAATTCGTTAGAAAAACCGCCACGCATTTGTTGCAAGGCCACATCGTGAGATGCTTTACTATCTGATGCAATTAAATCGGCAACCGCTTCTGCCTGACTTAAATCTAAACTACCATTTAAGAAAGCACGTAAAGTAAACTCACCTGGTTTTGCTGCTCTGGCACCTTTTTTAATTAATAAATTTAAAATTTGTTGAATGATGTAATTAGAACCATGACAAGAGATTTCAACTACATTTTCTTTAGTGTAAGATTTTGGACCAACATATAAGCTCGCAACAACTTCATCTATAATTATATTTTCATCTTTTATTAATCCAAAGTGTAGCGTATGCGATTGTTGCTTTGTTAAATCTTTACCTCCAAAAACACTATTAGTTATTGTAATAGCTTCTGGACCAGATAAACGAATAACACCGATGGCGCCACTTCCAGGCGGAGTTGATAATGCAATGATAGTATCTTGATTGTACATTTCTGTTAGCAGTTGACAGTTTATTGCCAACGATGCAAAAATAAGATTTTTTATGGCTTCATTTTTTCAATTGTCTAAATTAATCATTGTTCTTTTTTTAAAGATAAGCTTTCAATTAGCATTCATTTTTGAGTTAAAAAAGCAAACAATTTCCGTAACTTGCTGTTTAATGTTTTGAAAACAAAAACTACATATGAAAGAACTTCCACTAACTGTAAAAAGATCTATTGAATTATTGGGTATTGCACTAGTAGTTACACTTTTAGTAATAGGTCAAAGCATTATAATGCCAGTAATTATGGCTTTTTTTATCAGTATTATGCTTTTGCCTATTTATCGTTTTTTAATTAAGTATAAAGTTCCAGAGTCTATTTCTATCATACTTCCAATTTTAATTGTTTTAATATTTATTGCTGGTATCGTTTGGTTTTTCTCTGCACAAATTGGAATTTTGGTAGATGATTTTCCACAAATCAAACAAAATGTTGCTAATCATCTTCAATCTTTAAAAGAATGGATAAGTGGTTTTTCTGGTGTAGATATTAAAAAACAAGAGACTTTTTTAAAAGAGAAAAGTGATGATTTATTAGCTATGGGCGGAAAAGCAGCAAGTGGTGCTGCCGTAACTTTAAGTGGAGTTTTTGTATTTGTCGGTTTATTACCGATTTATATTTATCTAATCCTTTTTTATAAAGATATTTTATTGCGTTTTACTTTTATGTGGTTTAAACCGGCGCATCACCCTAAAGTTAAAGAAGTAGTTTATGAGACAGAATCTATCATTAAAAGTTATTTAGTTGGCTTATTGATACAAGTTAGTTATATGACGGTGCTTTTAGGAGGAATACTTTTATTAATTGGAATTAAACACGCTTTATTAATTGGGGTAATTTTTGCATTATTAAACTTAATTCCTTACGTAGGCGCCTTAATTGGCAACTTAATTGGGGTACTGTTAACCTTAACTTCTTCTACAGAGCTATGGCCAGTTGTAACTGTATTAGGTGTGATTGCTGTAGTTCAATTTTTAGATAACAATATTTTAATGCCTAGAATAGTGGGTTCTAAAGTAAAAATTAATGCTTTATTCTCTATTTTGGGCGTGTTAATAGGTGGTACTATTGCCGGAGTTTCTGGAATGTTTCTCTCTTTACCAATGATTGCAGTATTGAAAATTATATTTGATCGTACTGAACAATTTAAACAATGGGGCGTATTATTAGGAGATGAACGACCAGAAAAAAGCCCGATGCAATTTCCTAAATTTAGAAAATACAAACCAGTAGAAACAAAAAGTGGAGTTAATTAATATTTTATTTAATAATCACATCCCAAGCAAATCTTAATATCGTTCCGAATACTACGATTAAAAAGAATATTCTTATAAATTTATTGCCTTTTAATAAGGCTAATTTAGCACCAAAAAAAGAACCAATAATATTAAATATTGCCATTGGTATCGCATATTGATAAAGTACATAGCCATTAAAGCTAAAATAAATCAATGCCGCTAAATTAGTTCCGATGTTTACAATTTTAGCATGTGCGCTTGCGCCTACAAAATCAAAGCCTAATACAGCAATAAAAACTAGTATTAAAAATGATCCCGTTCCTGGCCCGATTAAACCATCGTAAAAACCAATAATTAAACCGAAAAAACCTGCTAACAAAACTTGTTTTTTAACCGAATGTTCTTTTTGCTGATGAATACCAAACTGCTTATTAAAATAGGTATAAATCCCAACCAAAATTAATATGACTAAAATAATGGGCTTAATGTCTGCATTATTAATTTTACTTACTGTAAATGCACCTAGTAATGAAGCCGTCAATGCAGTAATTACGCAAGCAATTAATATTTTATAATTGAATTTTACTTGTTTAGCGTATTTATAAGCTGCAACAGTGGTGCCTGCTAATGATGGAATTTTAACTGTACCCAAAATTGTAGCCACTGGAAAATGTGGCAAAACTAATAAGGTTGCGGGTGTTTGTAATAACCCACCACCACCAACGATAGCATCGATAAAGCCAGCCGCAAAGGCTGCAAGGCAAAGGAGGATTAATTCTTGAACCATAATTTTATCGTCATTTCGACTTTATGGAGAAATCTCATTCATAGATTTCTCGTCGCTTTGCTCGCTCGAAATGACGATTGAACTATTGAAAAAAAATATAAACGTTAGCGAAGAATCTCTTTGGAAACATCCTAAATGAGATTCTTCATTTTATTTAGGATTGCAAAAATTAAGACTTACATTCTCTCTGGTACATTAATACCTAATATTGCGGTTCCAGCTTTTAACACATCAGCCGTTATTTTACAAATATTTAATCTGTGTTGCTTTAAAGCCTCGTTTTCTTCTTTTACAATTGGCGGAACTTCATGATAAAACTTATTAAACAACTTGGCCACTTCATATAAATAATTGGCTAAAAACGCAGGACTATAAGCCTTAGCTGCATTTGACAATTCTGTTGGATAATTAGCCAATAACATAATCATTTCTAATTCTGTTGCCGATAAATCTACACTTAATTGCTCGCCACCAACTTTTAATTGATAATTAGCTTTACTTAACAAAGACTTGATACGAGCATAAGTATACTGTATAAATGGCCCAGTATTACCCTGAAAATCAATAGATTCAGATGGATCAAATAATAGACGTTTTTTAGGTTCTACCTTTAAAAGGAAGTACTTTAAGGCACCTAAGCCAATATTGTAATACAATTCTTGTTTTTCTTCTTCAGAAAAATCGTTTATTTTACCTAGAGCTTCTGTTTTCTGCTTGGCAGTATCAATCATCTCGGCAACTAAATCATCAGCGTCAACAACCGTTCCTTCCCTACTTTTCATTTTTCCGCTAGGTAAATCTACCATCCCATAGCTTAAATGATGTAGACCTTTAGCCCAGCTTTTCCCTAATTTTTCTAAAATCAGAAACAACACCTTAAAATGATAATCTTGCTCATTACCAACCACATAAATAGATTGATCCATTTTAAAGTCATCATATTTCATTTGTGCGGTTCCTAAATCTTGTGTAATGTAAACCGAAGTTCCATCTGCACGTAAAACCAATTTTTGGTCAAGTCCATCTGCTGTTAAATCAATCCATACCGAGCCATCCTCTTTTTTAAAGAAAACTCCCTTTTCTAAACCTTCATCAACAGTATCTTTTCCTAATAAATAGGTGTTACTTTCATAATAGTATTTATCAAAATCTACACCCAAGTTTTTATAACTCACTGCAAAGCCATCGTAAACCCAACCATTCATCTTTTTCCAAAGCGAAATAACTGCATCATCTCCTGCTTCCCAAGCCAATAACATTGCTTGTGCTTCTTTAATTAATGGTGCATTCTTTTTAGCTTCGTCTTCTGTTTGTCCTTGCGTTATTAAAGCTTCGATTTCTTTTTTGTACTCTTTATCAAAAATCACATAGTATTTACCTACCAAGTGATCGCCTTTTAATCCTGAAGTATCTGGAGTTTCTCCATTTCCCCATTTCTCCCAAGCTAACATCGATTTGCAAATATGAATTCCCCTATCGTTTACCAAGTTCACTTTATAAACTTCGTAACCATCAGCTTTCAAAAGCTCAGCAACAGCATAACCCAATAAATTATTACGAACATGACCTAAGTGTAAAGGTTTGTTGGTATTAGGAGATGAATATTCTACCATTACCTTTTGACCATTTGATTTCGTTTTACCAAAATCAGTCGCTAATAAATCATTGTTAAATAAATTTAACCAATAACTATTAGCAATGCTCAAATTCAGAAACCCTTTTACCACATTAAAAGCGGTAACCTCTTCTACATTTTCTACCAAATATTCGCCAATCGCGTTAGCAGTTTCTTCTGGAGATTTCTTAGAAATTTTAGTAATTGGAAAAACTACAATCGTTACCTGACCTTCGAATTCTTTACGGGTTTCTTGTAAATTGATTACACTTTCAGCAATTTCTTCATTGTAAATCTGTTTTATTGCATTAAGTGTGGCGGTAATTATAAAATTCATGGGGTAAAATTAATGAAATTTTTATAGACTTAAAGGCTATAAGATATTATTTAAATAGCTTTGTTTATTATAAGAGATAGATTATCTTATAAAAACATAAATAAGACTTGAACCAATAAAAATGCAAACTACCAACCACATATTGATGATCCGTCCTGTAAATTTTAAGTTCAATGAACAAACCGCAGGCAATAATAAATTTCAACAAGCAAGTGAACAAAGCGAATTACAAAAAGAAGCTTTAATTGAATTTGATGGATTTGTAAAAATATTGCGTAAAAACGATGTTGACCTAACCGTAATTGATGATACTTTAAATCCGACAACACCTGACTCAATTTTCCCAAATAATTGGATTTCTTTTCATGATGATGGCTCAGTTTTCCTATATCCTATGTTTTCTGAAAATAGACGTTGGGAACGTAGGCAAGACATTATAGATACGATAAGTCAAAAATTTCAAGTTAATCATTTAACAGATTTAAGTTTTTTTGAACAACAATTCGCCTTTTTAGAAGGCACTGGTAGTATGGTTTTAGATCGTGAAAACAAAATTGCTTATGCTTGTTTGAGTGTTCGTACAGATCAGATTGTGTTAGATAATTTTTGTATGTTATCGGGTTATAGACCGATTTCATTTCAAGCCATTGATCAAACTCGTTTCCCTATTTACCATACCAATGTGATGATGTGCATTGGAGATCAATTTGCAGTAATTTGTTTAGAATCTATTTTAAATTTAGAGGAGAGAGAAAATGTAAATAAAAGCTTAATTGAGAGTGGAAAAGAAGTTTTAGAGATTAATTTTGAACAAATGAACCACTTTGCAGGTAACATGCTACAAGTTAAAAATGATAAAAACGAGAGTTTATTGGTGATGTCTGAGCAAGCATTTAAATCATTAAATGAGTCGCAAATCAGTACATTAGAAAAGTATGCTAAAATTATCCATGCTCCTTTATATAGGATTGAACAAAATGGTGGCGGCAGTGCAAGGTGTATGTTAGCGGAAGTACATTTACCATTGATAACCTAAAAATTATTATCAAGATTAAATTTAGTACTTTCGCCAAAAATATTCCATCATTATGTCTTTACAACAACAACTTTTAACCCGTTCTGGTAACAAATGCGAATTATGCAACGCAGATACCAATTTATCAGTTTATGAGGTCCCACCAACAGACAATGCTAATGCTGATAACAGCATTATAGTTTGTAAAACTTGTTTAGATCAAATAGAAAAAACAGAACAAATTAATCCAGAACATTGGAAAATTTTGTCTGAAACGATGTGGAGTGAATTTGCGCCAGTGCAAGTTGTTGCTTGGAGAATGTTAAGCAGACTAAGAAATGAAGGTTGGGCAGCAGATAGTTTAGATATTTTATACCTAGCTGATGAAACTTTAGAATGGGCTAAAAAAACAGGCGATCATGAACAAGACGGAACTGTAGAATTTCACCAAGATAGCAACGGTGCTCGTTTGTTTGAAGGAGATACAGTTGTATTGATTAAAACTTTAGATGTAAAAGGCTCTACAATTAGTGCAAAATTAGGTACAGTTGTAAAAAATATTCGTTTAGTACACGATAATATAGAACAAATAGAAGGTAAAGTAGAGGGACAAACTATTGTAATTTTAACTAAATACCTTAGAAAAGGATAAACGCTTAAATCTTTTTGCATATTTTACAAATAAATTTAAGCGTTTATAGCTTTAAGAAACTAAACCCAATCTATCCCTTTTTTAAGGAAATTTTGGGTTTTTTCTTCTTCACTCTCTGCTAATATTTGAGGATTATAATTCCACTTAGCAGTTGGAGGTAAACTCATTAATATACTTTCTATACGACCATTAGTTTCTAAACCAAATTTAGTTCCGGCATCATAAACTAAATTAAACTCTGCATAGCGACTACGACGTAAATATTGCCATTCTTTATGCTCTTCTGTATATTGTTGATCTCTATTACGATCGATTAGTTCTGTATAAATTGGTAAAAACGTATTGCCAATAGCTTTAGAAAACTCTAATATCTGATTAAAATCTAAACCTGTATTATCTGGCTTTAAGCGATCATAAAAAATACCACCAACTCCTCTTGTTTCTTCGCGGTGTTTGATAAAGAAATAATCATCGGCAATTTCCTTAAATCTTGGGTAAAAAGAAGCATCAAATTGATCACAAGATTGCTTTAATCGATGATGAAAAAAACGAGCGTCGGTTGGAATCACATAATGTGGAGTTAAATCAATACCACCGCCAAACCAACGGGTTTGTTCATCCATCTCAAAATAACGGATATTCATGTGAATAATAGGCACAAACGGATTTTCTGGATGCATTACAATAGAAACACCAGTTGCAAAAAAGTCGTCACTATCTACTTTAAAAGCTCTTTTTACAGCTTCTGGTAACTTCCCGTATACTGCAGAAAAGTTTACTCCGCCTTTTTCTATTACATTCCCATTTTGCATTACTCGTGTTCGTCCACCACCACCACCGTCACGTTGCCACAATTCTTCTTCGAATTTAGCTTTTCCATCTGCTTGAACTAATCCTTCACAAATACTATCTTGTATTTCCTGATATGCTAATGCTACCTCGTCCTTAAACATTCTTTTTTAATTATAGACCAAAGTTAAAGGTATTAATAGGGATTACTCACCGAAATTTTAGATAATACATTCTTTTGACAGATTTGGGATTTTGAGTTGACTATTGTCTGTATTTATTCTTCAACGTAATCCAGATCTTTATTAAAAGTTTCTTTTAATTGACTTAAAGCAAGTAATGAGATAATAACACAAGTAAACCCTACAATTAATGCGCTTTGTAAAATACCAACATGTCCTTTAAAAAACTGAAATGATATAATGATTAATACCAATGAACCTCTTATGAAATTAGGCACAGTAGTAGTTACAGTTGCACGTAAATTAGTTCCAAATTGTTCTGAAGCGATAGTTACAAAAGTTGCCCAATAACCAGATGCAAAGCCTAACAATAAGCTCAACCAAATAAACTTTTTAGGCGTTAATCCTTGCGTATTTAAGTAAATCAAAATGGAAATAGCGCTAAGAACTAAAAAAAGCAGCATTACTTTTTTTCGAGATTTTAATAATTGAGCTAAAAATCCAGCAACGATATCACCAAGTGCAATACCAATATAACAATACATTATTCCCTCACCTGCGTTAATTACACTAGTTGAGCCTAAAGCTTTGCCAAACTCTGGAGAAAATGTAATCAGTACCCCAACTACAAACCAAAGTGGTAAACCAATTAAAATACAATACAGATATTTTTTAAATCTTTTCTTATCATTAAAAAGCATTAGTATGTTACCACGTTGATGAGCAGTTTCTTTAAGCTCTTTAAACATTCCCGACTCTGCTAAACCTACACGCAACAATAACAACAAAAGTCCCATACCGCCGCCAATAAAATAACTAGTTTGCCAAGTATAGTGACCTGCAATTAGCGCTGCAGCTACAGCACCAAGTAAACCAACACCAGCTACAATCATTGTTCCGTAGCCTCTTTTTTCTTTACTCATGTTTTCGGTTACTAAAGTTATTCCAGCGCCGAGTTCTCCAGCTAAACCAATACCCGCTATAAATCTAATTACAGTATAAGCAGTTACATCTGTTACAAATCCATTAGCAATATTAGCCAAAGAATATAAAATGATAGAACCAAATAGCACACTTAATCTTCCTCTTTTATCGCCTAAAATACCCCATAAAACACCGCCTACTAACATTCCTATCATTTGGCTATTCATAATAGTTGCACCAATATCCAATAAATCAGCATCTACTACGCCTAATTCTTTAAGGCTTTTTACTCTTACAATAGAAAATAAAATAAGATCGTAAATATCTACAAAGTAGCCTAGAGCGGCTACAATAATGATGAGCGTAACATTACGCTGGTTTGTTTGGTTCATTAGTAATTTAGTTTGGTGGGTTTAAACTACAAAAAAATAGCGAATCAAAAAAGCCTTTTCCACATTGTGAAAAAGGCTTTAAAAAATTAATTATTTATTTAGACAGAAATACTATTTTGGCATTAAAACACTGTCGATTACGTGAGTTACACCATTGCTAGAAACTACATCTGCGATAGTAACTTTAGCACCGTTAATCATTACAACACCATCTTTAATTGATACTTTTAATTTACCACCTTGTACAGTAGTTAACTCCATACCATCTTTTAAATCTGCTGCTTTAACTGCGCCAGCAACAACGTGATAAGTTAAAATTTTAGTTAAATCTGCTTTCATTTCTGGTTTCATTAAACCGTCTAAAGTAGCTTTAGGTATCATTGCAAATGCTTCATTAGTTGGCGCAAAAACTGTGAATGGTCCAGTACCACTTAGAGTTTCTACTAAACCTGCTTGTTTAACTGCAGCTACTAAAGTAGTATGATCACTAGAACCCATTGCATTTTCTACAATGTTTTTTGAAGGAACCATCATTGCTCCACCAACTTCAACACCTGCTTCAGCCATAGTGGTATCAGCCGTAGTAGTCATAGCTGTATCAGTAGCAGTTGTATCTGTGTTTGCTGAGTTACATGCAGCCGTCATAGCTAAAAGAGCTACACCCATTGCTACGCTTAAAAATTGTTTTTTCATCTTATTTTTTTTTTTGTTTTAAGTTAATTAAATATATAAACGTAATTAACAAGGCGATGGTTTTTTAAAACAGCAATAAATAATTTACACCAAATATTTAATTATTCAAACTTCATTTCGAAGAGTAGATAATGTTTGATTCCAAATTTCTTACCCCAGTTTTCGATGTCTTTACCACTACTTCCAACTTCACACCATGACTTTGAACCATCTGCTCTTTGGTAAGGAAGGATTACAGCCATAAAATAGAATTTTTTTCCATAACCTATTGGTAATTTACTCTCGTCTGCTAAGTTTCTAAGACTATAATCATCACTTTCAATAGCGTCATATTCCTTAGTATTTGAAAACCTATCAAAAACAAAAGAGATTTTAATCTTATTCTTTGGAGTTAATGTAGATATCACCTTTAAATTTAAAGTAGTGTCATTTACCTTATCTAAACTTATTTCGGCCATTTCTTTACTATCAAAAACCGTGGACTCAGATTTTACATTTCCATCCCAAATTTCTTTCACCGTAATTTTATAAGTCTTATTTTTAAGCTCTTGACCATCGAAGTTGATTTTGTAATAATCTATGTTTTCAAATCTTAGAATGTCAAATAGATCTCTATTTTCCGACCCAAATTTAGAAGTCATTTTTAAATCATTCTTCTGCTGCGCATACAATGAATATACAAATGATACCATAAATGCTAATGTTAACCATGTTTTTCTTTTCATAATTTATTTATTTAATGCAAAAGTGAATGAAATAGAAAAATCTTTAAGTTAATTGCAGTTAAAGCAAAGTTAATTAGTGTTAACTCAGTTCCGATTTCAATTCTTGAGCCTTATGTTTGTATTATGCATAAAAAAATAAGGTATGTATTGATTCTTATGAGCTGTTGTGTGCTTGGTATAACTGGTTTACAGCTTTATTGGAACTACCAAAATTACACTACCATTGTAAGTAATTTTAAAAAAGATGCGAATAATGCATTAACATTTGCTGTAAACAAAGAAATTTCCGAAAGACACGTAGAATTAACAAACAAGCTTAAAACATGGTTAGCTGATACCTCTTTTATAAGTATAGAATGTAATATCGAAAATAGAGATAGCAGTACAGTTTTTACGCTTCAAGATGTACATCCACGTTTTAAAGAAGACAGTTCAAGAAAAGCAAAAATATATAGCATGGGTATTGGCTTCTTTGAGCAGAAACTAAAAAAAATCACACCCAAAGCCAAAGCCATTTTTATTAAACATTTTGCAGAGGCTACATTTAAAAGAGACTTAGAAAATGGTGTTATTTATTATTATACCCAGGGCTTAGGAGATAGTATTGATGTTGCTTATAATTTAAGTAAAGTAAAAATGCAAAAGCTCAATGAAATTTATAAAAACGAATTAGCAAAAAGAGGTATTGCTACAGTTTTTGTATTAAATAAAGATAAGTACACTAAAAAAGAGTTTACTACATCTAAAGTTAATGCAGCATTGAGAAGACCTTTTCAAAAAGAAATGGTGTGGGCTACCTTAGAAAATCCAAATCAGTATTATCTAAGAGAAATGAAATGGCTAATCATCTCTTCATTTTTACTGATTAGCATTACCTTATTTTGTTTCTACTACACGATTAGAACATTATTTAACCAATATAAACTGGTTGCCATTAAAAACCAGTTCATCAGTAATATGACGCATGAAATTAATACGCCTTTGTCGTCTATACAAATTACAGCTGAGGCTTTACAACAATTTAATCCTGATATTGAAACCAGGGGAAAGTATTTGGATATTATTTTATATCAAACTAATAAGTTGAATGACCTTTCTAAAGAAATTTTAGATAATGCCAAACTAGAAACTTTAACTTTTGCAATGGATGAGGAGATTGAGCTCAACGAATTAATAACTAACATTATAAACGATTTAAATTTAAAAAATAATGTAGATCTCACTTTTCAATCAAATGCTGATGTGGTCATAATCAAGGGCAATCAATCACACCTTAAGCGTTCAATATCTAATGTTTTAGAAAATGCTACTAAATATAATTCATCTTCACATCCAGTAATTGAAATTAAATTAACAAAAAAGCTAAAAGAAATCAATCTAACCATTACAGACAATGGTCCTGGTATTGCCGATGAATTTAAGCAGAAAATATTTGAGCAGTTTTACCGTATTCCAACTGGAAATGTTCATGATATTAAGGGCTACGGCTTAGGTTTAAGCTATGTTAAAAAGGTGATAGCTCAGCATCAGGGCTTTATTCAGGTTTTGGATAATCATCCTGCAGGCAGTATATTTTCTATTAAATTACCTAGTTAATGGAAAATAAAAAACTCTTACTCGTAGAAGATGAGCCTTTTTTGGCTAAGGTAATTGAAGACAGTTTAAAACAGAAAGGTTATCAGGTTACTTATGCCAACGATGGAAAAAAGGGCTACAACTTATTTCTGAATGGTAATTTTGATGTTTTAATATTGGATGTAATGCTTCCATTTATGGATGGTTTTACTTTGGCAAAACAAATCAGAAAAATCAACCAAATTATACCTATTCTATTTCTAACAGCTAAAACAGAAACCACCGACTTGGTAATAGGTTACGAAAGTGGTGGTAATGATTACCTTAAAAAACCTTTCAGTTTAGAAGAGCTTTTTTTAAGAGTGGATCAGTTATTAAGAAGAAATTTAATACAAAGTGATTCAAATTTAACCACATTAGCTATTGGTAATTATCTTTTTAGTCACCATAAGCAAGAATTAAGTTTTAATAATGAAACTATAAAATTATCTAGCAGAGAAGCAGAACTATTGCTTTTATTATATAAAAACAAGAACCAATTAACGGATAGAAAATTAGCTTTACTATCACTTTGGGGAGATGACAGTTTTTTCAATACCAGAACTATGGATGTTTTTATTACCCGTTTACGCAAACACCTTAAAAAGGATAACCAGATAGAGATTTTAAATGTTAGAGGGATGGGCTATAAGTTAATTTGTTAAACTTTACTTTATCGTTAAAGAGTCTGTACTTATTGTTGAAGCACTAAAATAACCTAACGCACCATTGGTAAAGTTAGATGTTGGATTAGCTGGAGTTGTTGGAGGACCTCCATTACCTGATATTTGCGAAATAGAAAACAAGTATTTATATACATTTTCGTCAATTGTAAGTAATTGAACTTTGACTTTATCACCTGTTTTTAGGTCAGGGTCACTGATAAAAATTGTGTTTTTCACCTCTTTCCCATCGTTAAACCGATCTGATTCAATATATAAGCTACCCCTTTTTACATCATTAACATACAGCTTATTATAGTAAAAATTTTCAATTCCAATTGGATCATTATAATTAGCTTGCACAAGTTTTTTAGTTTCTCCAAAAAAGGTTAACTCAATTTGGTTTAATGATTTTAATGGAACCGGAAAAGGCATTTTTGATATAGCTGTATATATTTTTCCATTAGCCGTTACAGTCATTGTATACTTTTTACCAGCTATGCCTTTAAATTTAGTAGAATAATAATTCCCTGATTTACCTTGCTCTATAAAAGAAATAGTTGGTCCATTTTCTTCTTTTAATACAACTAAAGCACCAGAAACTGGAACTTTCTTATTATCCGCCTCAAAATTTTTAGTAAATGATATTGTAACTAAATGATTTGCAGTTAAATCGGTAAAAATAGCCTCAATAACTATTTTAGGTGCTGTTTGATCTAAATTTAAATCGATAATCTTCTCACATGAAGAAAGTAGCAAAACTAAACAGCAGCTAATTTGTAATTTATATTTCTTTAAAAATAAGCTCATAATTAAAATTTAAAATTCCAAGTAACAGAAGGAATGACACCAAATAAAGACCTTTGAACAGCTTGAGTTTGAGAAGTATTATCCGGATTATTTTTAAACTCAATAGAAAATGGATTTTTTCTATTATATAAATTATAAATACCAAAATTCCAGCTTGATTTAAATTTTTTGTTTGATTTACCTTCTAATGTTGCAGAAACGTCTAATCGATGAAAATTTGGTGTTCGATTTGCATTTCTATCTCCATAATAAAATACAGTTTGACCATCTAGACTATATTTCCCAATTGGAAAAGTAACTGCACTACCGCTACTATAGATAAAAGTTGAGGATAAAATCCATCTTTTACCCGCTTTATAAATCCCGACTACAGAAATGTCATGAGGCTTATCTTGTCTGGCTTTAAACCATTTCCCTTCATTAACTAAGTCAAATTGTCTTTCTGTTTTTGAAATTGTATAACCAATCCAACCATTAAATCTTCCATATTTTTTTTTGAAGAATAATTCTAAACCATACGCTCTTCCTTTACCATAAACCAAATCTGCTTCTACATTTTGATTCCCTCTCAAATCTGTACCATTTCTATATTCAATTTGGTTTTGCATGGGTTTGTAATACACTTCTGCAGAAAACTCGTAATTGTTATTTTTTAAATTATTAAAATAACCCAAAGAAAACTGATCAGCTAATTCCGGTTTAGTATTTAAACTGTTCATAATATACAAATCTGTAGGGCTAGTAGCAGTTGAATTAGACATGAGATGTAAATTTTGAACATTACGTGCATAAGAACCTTTTAAGGATTTTGTATCATCTAATTGGAAGCTTGCAGAAATACGAGGTTCTAAATTTACATAGGTTTTAACAAATTCTCCTTTTTTGTAAAAAACTGAGCTTAGCTCTTCGCCATCAATGTTATAAGTTTTATAATTACTACCACCCAATACCGAAAAAGAAGATAATCTAAGCCCGTAAACCAATTTAATTTGATCACTTAAATTATAACTATCAGAGATGTATGCTGCTAATTCTAATCCCTTTCTAGATTCAATTTTTAGCTCATTTACACTAGAGGTAACTGGAGAAGAGATTTGACCTGGTGAAATGGTATGATGTATCCCTTCAAAACCAAATTTTAATTCGTGTGTATTCGCTAAAGCAAAAGAAAAATCTTGCTTCAAATTAAAATCTTTAATGCTAGAACTTACTTTAAATTCACTACCACTTAATAAATTTTCAATTTGATAATCATACTTACTCATAATTATGGAAGTATTAGAAAATAACCTACTGCTAAACAAATGATTTAACCTTAAAGTTCCGGTAGCATTACCCCAATTAAAACCAAATGTATTACTTAAACCTAATTTATCTCTCCCAAAATAACCCGATAAATAAAGTGTATTTTTCTCATCTAATTGATAATTAGCTTTAGCATTTAAGTCGTAAAAGTATAACGTGTTGCCTCTAAGTGAAGTATCTGGTGATAGAGCTAAAAATGCATCCGCATAAGTTCTTCTTCCACTAATCATAAACGAACTTTTATCTTTTACAAACGGGCCTTCAATTTTTAATCTGGAAGAAATAAGACCAATACCACCTTCAAAAGTTGTTTGCTTTTTATTGCCATCATTCATCCTTACATCCAAAACTGAAGATAGTCTACCGCCATATTGTGCAGGCATTCCACCTTTATATACAGTAACATCTTTAATGGCATCAGAATTAAAAGTAGAAAAAAAGCCAAGTAAATGAGATGCATTGTAAACTGGCGCTTCATCAAGTAAAATTAAATTCTGATCAGTTGCGCCACCTCTAACATAAAAACCGCTGTTTCCTTCTCCAGCGCTTTTAATTCCAGGCAATAACTGCAATGTTTTTAAAATATCTTTTTCACCAAAAAGTACGGGCACGTTTTGAATATCTTTAATATTCAACTTCTCTACCCCCATTTGTGCTTTAATTAAATTTTCATTTCTTCTAACACTCGTAATTACTACTTCATTTAAATTGTTAAATTCTTCTAAATTAAAATCTTCAGTTTTATTACTTGTTATAACAATTTGTTTAATAACAGTTGAATAGCCTATGTAAGAAATTTCAATTTTGTAATTACCATTTGGTAAAGTTGCAGCGTAAAATCCGTATGCATTTGATGACGTTGCTAAAGTTGTTGGTCCACTTATTTTTACACTTGCACCAATCAAATTTTCACCACTAATCGCACTTTTTACAATCCCATTTAAAGTGTAGTTTTTTTGAGCATAAGTAAATGATATGGAGATAAAATAAAAAATTATTAAAGCGATTAAATTTTTACATACTTGGGGTATCATCAAAATAATATAATTTTTAAAAATGTCTATTAAAAAATAAATCTTAACTAAAGTTAATTTGCTAAGTTATGGCTAATTAAGATATTATACTTAAGAATAATATTTTTTTACTTTTTTACGCATAAAGTAGTTTGGTTAAAATTTTTAAACTTCAATTGTAATTCTGATATTTAAAAACATGATAGTTTCTGAGCGTATCCTTAAATGGGCAATGTGTTTATATCCACCTTTATTATTTCAAAGAATTTGGGTTAAAAAATTTCATTCTGATTTTCATGGAGTAGATGTAAAAATTAGCAATAGCTTTTTAAATAGAAATTACAATGGCTCTATTTTTGGTGGTACAATATATGCCGCTACAGACCCATTCCATGCTATTTTATTTGATCAATTAATGCAACGTAAAGGTTATAAGGTAAGAGTTTGGTTAAAAAGTGGATCCATACAATATTTAAAACCTGGTTTAACTAGTTTACATTTCACCATAAAAATTACCGATGAAATGATTGCCGAGGCAGAGCAAACAATCAAAGCAAATGGAAAATTTGTAAAAACCTACCCTATTGACTTGTTTAATAAAAATGGCGAATTGTGTGCTACTGCTAAGAATGAAGTTTACTTACGCCAAATATTTCCAGGAGAAAAACAAAAAGTTGCCATTTAATTTTTACAACTAACGTATGAATATCAAAAGGCTAATTTTAGAAGGAGAAAATGTAAGCTTAGACTTTAAAAAAACAATCAGCAGTGCTGAAAAAATTGCTAAAACCTTAGTTGCTTTTGCCAATAACAGAGGTGGTAAATTATTAATTGGCGTGGCCGATGATAAAACTATTAAAGGTGTGAAATCTGAGGATGAAGAAAAATACATGATTACTAAAGCTGCTCATGTTTTTTGTAAACCTGCTTTAGAGCCTAAATTTGAAGAAATTATTGTAGATCATAAAGTTATTTTAGTTGTTCATATTGCTAAAAGTGATACAAAGCCGCACTATGCATTAGATGAAAACAATAAATGGTGGGTATATTTTAGAGTTAAAGATAAAAGTGTGCTTGCAAGTAAAATAATTATTGATGTTTTAAAACAAAGCAATAAAGAAATAGGACAACTAATCTCTTATTCTGATGATGAAAGAAAACTGCTAACCTATTTAGGTGAACATGGTAGAATTACTTTAAAAGAGTTCAGCAAATTAACTAGATGTTCTTTTAAAAAAGCCCAAAAAATTATTGTTAGCTTAATTTTAGCTGATATTTTAATACCTAATACATCAGAAAAAGAAGAATATTTTACAGCTGTGAATTAATTCTCTTTCACATACTTTCTGCTTCGAGATAAAAACTGCATTTTTGTAAGCTTATGTCTCCATCATTATTCAACAAATATAAAGCCTACTATAAAGATAACTTAATCTTAGCCTTACCCATTGTAGGTTCTCAGATTGGACACATGACTGTTGCAATGGCAGACAGTATTATTGTGGGTCAATTCGCTGGTACAACACAATTAGCTGCAGTTTCTTTAGTAAATAGCTTATTTATGATGGTTTTGGTTTTAGGCTTAGGAATTTCTTACGCTTTAACTCCATTAATAGCACAAGCAAACGGTAGAAAAGATTATAACGAATGTGGTAAACTATTATCTAATAGTTTAATTATTAATGTGGTAACTGGTTTTTTCCTTTATGGATTAATTCATTTTGGTACATTATTAGTTATCGATAATATAGGTCAGTCTGCAGATGTGGTTGCTTATTCAAAACCATATTTAGGATATCTTTCTTTTTCTATCATACCTTTAATGATTTTCCAAACCTTTAAACAATTTGCTGAAGGATTAGGCTTTACTTTACAAGCCATGTTAATTTCTTTTGTTGGAAATATCATCAACATCATTATTGGAATTATTTTGGTTAAAGGCATGTTTGGCTTCGAACCAATGGGTGTTAAAGGTGTTGGTATAAGCACGCTAATAGATAGATTATTAATGGCTTTAGTAATGGCGATTTATGTATTAAAATCCAAGAATTTTAAAATTTATCTTCAACAATTTAAAATTACTGCAATTGATAGAATAAGAAGCTTACAGATTTTTAAAATTGGAGCTCCAGTTGCTATGCAATATATTTTTGAAATTAGTGCCTTTAGTGGTGCTGCTATAATTATTGGCACTATTGGCGCTGAGCCACAAGCTGCACATCAAATTGCAATTAATTTAGCTGCTTTTACTTATATGATTGCTAGTGGTATCGCATCTTCAGCAACTATAAAAACAGGTAATTATTTAGGACAAAAAAGCTTTACCGATTTACGTAGATCTGCAATTGCGAGTTATCATGTAGTAATTGGCTTTATGATGTTTACGGCTATCTTATTTGTATTAGCCAGCTCTTTACTTCCGTTCCTATATACTAACGACATTGAAGTAATTAAAATAGCCGCACAATTACTTATAATTGCTGGATTTTTCCAACTGTTTGATGGAACTCAAGTAGTTGGTTTAGGTGTTTTGAGAGGTATTGGTGATGTAAACATTCCGACTTTTATAACCTTTTTATCCTATTGGATAATTGGTATACCACTAGGTTATGTATTAGGTTTTAAATTTGGGTTTGGTGTAAATGGAATTTGGTATGGATTAACTTTTGGTTTGTTAACAGCCTCTATTCTATTGTTTTGGAGATTTCAGCAAAGAACAAAATTACTAGTTAAAGAATCGTTGTAAATGAATAGAGTATTGATTGGCTTAGCTATTTGCTTGTGCTTTCTTTTATTTCTTTCTTTTAAATCTGTAAATTTTTCGTCAAATGAAATTTCTATTGATTCATTAAGAGCAATTTATTCCAAGCCAAGTAACCAATGGCCAAAACCTACTATAGATAAGGTAATTATTTATGAGGAGTTAGGTGCTTTACCTTCATCACCAATAAATTTGAATGACGATTCGGTTAGAAAAATTGTTGAGCTAGGTAAAACGCTTTTTTTTGATCCACGTTTATCGGGCTCTGGCAAAATATCTTGTTCTACTTGTCATTTACCAAACCTCAATTGGACAGATGGCCTTAAGGTATCAGTTGGACATAAAAAAGCAGAAAATACCAGAAACTCTCCTTCTATAGAAAATGTTTGGTTTGCTAAAAAGTTATTTTGGGATGGCAGGGCAAACAGTTTAGAAGAACAAGCTCAATTTCCTTTAACATCTGAAATAGAGATGCATCAAGACATGAAGGTTTTACCCAAAAAACTAAATAAAATTAAAGGTTACAAAAAATTATTTGCCGATACTTATGGAGTTGGAAAAATAACAAATGAATTAATTTTTAATAGTTTAGCTATTTTTCAAAAGACAGTAGTAAGTACAAAAACACCCTTTGATTTATTCTTAGAAGGTGATAAGAACAGTTTAACCAATCAGCAATTAGAGGGTTTACATTTATTTAGAACCAAGGCTAGATGTATGAATTGTCATTATGGTCCTCTTTTTACCGATAATGAATTTCACAATTTAGGCTTAGCTAATTATGGAAAAGTAAACCAAGATTTAGGTTTATACAACGCCACAAAAAACCCAAAAGACAGCGGTAAATTTAAAACTCCTGGACTTAGGAATGTAATGCAAACTGGTCCTTGGTTTCATGATGGCTCTGTAAAAAGTATTGATAGTTTAATGGCTTTGTATAACATGGGAATGTTGGTTCCTTCTTACACTTTAGCTCAATTAGAAGATCCACTATTACCCAAAAACGATAGATTATTAAGAGGAATTATGCTAAGCAAAAAAGAAATAAATGCTTTAGTTTCTTTTTTAAATTCGCTTTCTTCAAAACCAATGGAAGTTCAAATCCCTAAACTACCCAATTAAAACGCTTGATAAATCATCTTTATTCTTGAAAAAATACAGAGTAATAGGATATTTCTTTTGATTTCTGAATTTTCATTTATCTTTGAAGTATGAAAAAACGCATCTTAGTAGTAGAAAACAATAAAGATATTCTTGATTTAATTTCACTTGTTTTAGATGAAGCTGGTTATGAATTGGAACTTTATCTTAGAGAAACCAATATTTTTGAAAAAATTACAAATTTTCAGCCTGATGCAATATTATTAGATATCGTTAAACCGACAGTTGAGGGCACAGAACTTTGTAGACAAATTAAAGAAGCCGAAGGGACAAGCCATATTCCGGTTATTGTTTTGTCTACACATACTCAAATTCATAAAATTAAAGAAGTTTGTGCAGATGAAACTATCGAAAAACCATTTGATATAGATGGTTTACTAGAAATTCTAGATCAACAAATTAATAGCGTTAACTAATTTTAAATTTTATTGTCCTTGTGTTTGTCTGGAGTTAATTCTCTTTGGTTAAGCTCATTCTCAAATTTTTTCTGATCTTTTCTATTTCTTTTGATCACGAAATAGATAAATAATAAAATGGCTGCAATGATAATGGCAATTACTACAATATTAATTTTCATGAACTATGGATTAAATGTGCTAACTATCTCTAAAAATAAACATTATATATTTATTTGATATTAAGTTAGTGTTAATTTTTATTCATAATTCGGAAATAGTGTTTGTTGATAACCATCAAAATGCTCTCTGATTTTTATCTCTCCAAAATTTGAAATTCCAACACCCAATAATCTTACTTTTTTAGCCCCAAAATCTGCATTCGCCAAAAGCATAGTGCTAATATCAACCACTTGTTCAATATCAGTTATAGCTGTTGGCATTGAAACACTTCTTGTAATTTGTTTAAAATCTTCAAACTTAACTTTTAAAGTTAACGTACGCCCATAAATTTGATAATGCTGTGAACGTTTAAATGCAGATTTTGCAATTTGTTCTAACCATTCACTTAATTCTTCTCCTTTAGGTAGATCATAAGAAAAAGTATCTTCCGCACTTATAGATTTAATTTCTCTATTTGCCCTTACCTCTCGTTGATCTATTCCTCTAACTATGTTGTAAAAAAACTTCCCGCTTTTCCCAAAGAGTTGCGTCAACCGAAATTCTGTTAATTCTTTTAAATCCTTACCTGTATGCAAGCCTTGTCTTTTCATTTTCTCGGCGGTTACTTTGCCAACACCAAAAAATTTTTCGACACGTAAATCTTCCATAAATTTCTCCAATTTAGATGGACCAATAAAAGTTAGTCCATCTGGTTTATTCATGTCAGATGCAATTTTAGCGGTAAATTTATTAATAGAAATTCCAGCAGATGCAGTTAGATTTAGTTCATCTTTTATCGCTTGTTTAATTTGCTCTGCAATCGTTATAGCAGAACCTATTCCAAGTTTATCCTCGGTTACATCTAAATAAGCTTCATCTAAAGAAAGTGGTTCAATTAAATCTGTATATCGGCTAAAAATTTCTCTAATTTTTCTAGAAACATCTTTATAGGCTTCAAATCTTGGTCTAACAAAAATAGCGTATGGACAAAGTTGCTGTGCTTTTTTACTAGTCATTGCAGAACGAATACCAAATTTACGGGCTTCATAACTTGCCGTAGCCACTACTCCACCTCTACCTTCTGGTGATCCGCCAACCACTAAAGGTTTACCTCTATACTCAGGAAAATCTCTTTGCTCAACCGATGCATAAAAAGCATCCATATCTATATGGATAATTTTACGAATCAAGTTTTTGCCTTCGATAGCCATTTTAATTCAAAATAAAATCAGTATAAGCTCTCTCTTCCCAAAATTTATAAGATTTTTGACTGAAATTTGTGCCATTAAAAATGAGCTGTATAAATCCATTTTTTTCCACTAAAACAGTATGATAAATTTTAGCCTCTGGATTTTTGATTAACGTAAAATCAATTAAGTTCGTTCTATTAGACCAATTAAATCTGTCAACAAGATCTATTTTCTTCAATTTAAATTGTGTTTGTAAATCTTTAACCATCAATTGACTTCTAAACCAGGTTCCTCCAGTTGGGGAAACTAAAGGTTTGCCATTATAAACAACAACACTATCATTATATGAAATAACTTGTAAAGACTTATTTTTAGTTTTTAACCATGTGATCAACTTTTCTTTATGCTTTTCACTTTCATAACCATATGTTGCATCTAAAAAGCCTATACAATCTACGTAAGAAGGTATTTGAGGCAATGAATTAAGGTAACCGAAAATAAAACTTCCACCGCCACTATGACATGTTAAACTAAGCTTCGGATTATATATAGCATATTTTTGATAGATGTAATCCACCATTTTGTTGATACGCCCATCGTCTTTAAATTTACTTCTCCAAGCAGGCCAGCTTTTTAATGTGTTCTCTAAATAAATTACGATATAATTTGTTTGTTTATCTGTGTTTCGAATAAAAGATGTTTGTGCCCCAATATGTTGAATATCAAAATGCCAATCATCACCCCTAGCTAATTTTTTTCCATAAGATTGTGCCGTTGTATTGCCATTAGGCAAAGCAAATAAGATAATTTTTGTTGGTTTAGCAGGATCAATTTGAGTAGGCTCATCAAATGTTAAACTAACACCACTATCTAAAAACAGCTTTTCAGATTGATTTAGTTTTTCAATAAAACTTACCTGAGCTACTAATTTAACATTAAAAATTACAATTAAGCAGAAAATTAAGCATGTTCTCATTGAAACAAATTTACAATAATCTGTTGTTATTTTTTAGCTCTTCCTATGTTTATCACGGCTCCAATACTAAACACAGAATGACCTGCATTTAAGAATTTTCTGTTTTTCAATCCAAAATTACCCCCACTAGTGTATTGTAATTGTAATTGATCACTTAATATCATACGGGTAAAAAATACTGGCTCGAAAAATATATTATCTTCATTTTGTTGTTGTGTTCCATTGATAAAAAAATCGTTGGTTTTCACAAAGCTCATACGAAGTGCGGTTCCGTAGTTCAATCCAAATTTTACACCAAATAAGTTGATGTTATCTTTCTTTAACGAACTATAGTTAACTTGAATAAACTTTTTATCATAATTAGCACTTTGATTATCTGTATTTGTTAAAACTTCATTTGCATCAAAATCTCTAACTAATCTCACACTTTTGCCACTACCAACACCTCCATAAACTTCTATAACTCTATTTTTATCTGGACCAAAAGTTGTAAAATAACCAGCCCCAGCTTCTATTGTGTTATTTTCAGTATCTTTTTTTCTAGATTCATTATTCATAAATCCACCATTAAACATTACTGCAAAATTATTTGTTACTGCATAAGCTGTGTTAAAATTGAAATTTCCTTTTAAAGAAACGTGCCCTCCTGCCGCAATTTCACCCTTTGTGGTTAACATTGGGGTATTTGGAACGTTAGGCATATAAATTGAGGAACAACTACTTAATAGTATTGTTAAAATAATAAACGTGGGTAAGAATAATTTCATATGTAAATATGAAACTCAATTTTTAAGCCAATTATTGTATTAGCTCGTAAAATTCATTAGTTTCATTACACGTTCAAACTCATCATGAATATGAGCTGATAACTTTAATTGAACACCATTAACAGGATGAATAAAAGAAAGTTCTGATGCATGTAGTAACATGGTTGTCATTTCAAATTGTTCTTTAAAAAATTTGTTTTGTTTATTACAGCCATGCTTTCTATCCCCAATTATTGGATGAAAAATGTGCGCAAAATGTCTACGCAGTTGATGCATTCGTCCCGTTGTTGGAGCAGCTTCTACTAAAGAATAACGAGATGTTAGATGTTTACCAAATGCTACATCAATTTCTGCCCTTTGTAAAGTCTTAAAACTAGTTATCGCATCTTGCATAGTTCCATTTTCTTTAGCTAAAGGATAATCAATAATTAATTCATTAGGCGCATAACCTCTTAAAATTGCAAGGTATTTTTTTTCTACTAAGCCTTCTTGAAACTGTTTATGCATAGCTATTTCCACCTCTTTTTCAAAAGCAAAAAGTAAAAGTCCACTTGTTTTTCTGTCTAAACGGTGTACCGGACTTACATGCTTACCAATTTGATCACGTAGCATTTGTAAAGCAAATTCTGTAGCATCGTTGGCAATTTTGGAGCGATGAACTAATAAACCATGTGGTTTGTTAATGGCAATGATATGCTTATCCTGATACACAATTTCTAACATTTTACGAAGGTAGTGATTTAGCCAATTAATGCTTACTAGGTATATAAATTTGTCGCTACTCTAAAAGTATTACAATGTGCATCAACAATAACCTTAATATCTTCAGAATAACCTCCACCCATACTTACTTGTATCGGAACTTGGTATTTTAGACAAGTTTCAAAAACGATTTGATCTCTTTGTTTGCAAGCATCTTTGGTTAGTGCTAATTTCCCTAATTTATCTGTTGCTAAAACATCTACACCTGCCAAATAGAACACAAAATCGGGCTGATGTTTTTTAAATAATTGTGGTAACAATAGATCAAGTTTAGTGAGATATTCTTCGTCGTTTGTCTGGTCATCTAAAGGAATATCTAAATCAGATTTTTCTTTTCTAAAAGGAAAATTTTTATCGCCATGCATAGAAAAAGTAAATACTTTTTGTTCATTTAAAAATATTTCAGCTGTACCGTTACCTTGATGAACATCTAAATCAATAATTAAGATGCGATGAGCTAAATTATTATTTAATAAATAGTTGGCTGCAATTGCTTGATCATTTAACATACAAAAACCTTCTCCCCAATTACTACCTGCGTGATGTGTTCCGCCCGCAACGTTAAAAGCTACACCATTTTTAATTGCAAATAACGATCCATCAATTGTTCCTCTGGCAATTCTTAACTCTCTATCAACTAACTGGGCACTTAAAGGAAAACCTATTCGTCGTTGTTCTCTTAGCGACAATGTTAAATTTTTAAGTTGCAACCAATAGTTCACATCATGTGTAGTAATTACATCACTTTCTTCTAGTAAACTAGGCTCAAATAAATTTGATTGTTCAATTGTACCTTCATGCAACAATTGTGCTGGTATCAATTCGTATTTAAGCATTGGAAACCGATGCCCTTCTGGTAATGGATGTGCGTATATAGAATGGTAAGCTATTTTTAACATTAAATGCGCTAATATAATTTGATTGCTAAATTCTTGTTAAAAGCATATAAAATTTTAACTAACTCATTATTTCGTTCACATGTTTTTCAATGTTATTACAAATCTCATCAACTGGTAAATCATTTGCATCTTTACCAAAAGGATTTTCAATTTCTTCAGCAATTAACTCTAAACTGGCAAGTACGTAAAGTATAAAAGGTACAATTGGCACAACAAAATAACCTAAACTAAATACCCATCCAATTGGCAATGTTAATACATAAATGAAAATGAACTTTTTAATAAATGCACTATAAGAATATGGAATAGGTGTATTTTTAATACGTTCACAACCACCACATATATCTGTAAACTGATTTGCATCATTATTGAGTGTGATTAATTGTTCTGGTGATATTTTCCCATCAAGCTGTAATTGGTAGAGTTTTAATGTTAAACTAGTTGCAATTTGATTAGGTATATGCTTGCCTCCACTAACTTCAATTAAGAAACTATCTTTTCCAAAATATTGTTGCTCTCTAAGATGTTCTTTTAAGCCAAAGGCATATTTTGGAATACCATATTTAAAAAACTCATGATCATCTTCATTCAATTTTAAAGCTTTAATCTTAATCGCAAAATTTCGAGAAACATTCGTAAGTGACCCCAACAATCTTCTTCCTTCCCACCATCTATCATAAGATGTATTTGTTCTA